>JAUIEL010000264.1 GCA_030428825.1 bacterium | reverse complement strand
CCGCTGCTGGACGTGTTCGACGCCTTGCAGTTCGTCACCGAGAGGCGGTCCCCCTCGAGGTAGAAGGCGACGTAGTCGCTGCCGACGACCCTCACCTCGTTCAGCGTCAGGTCGTCGCCCGCCGCGTACACGCCGTAGCCGTCGTTCCGGAACGTCGTGTCGAGGATCGTCGTCCGATCCCCGTAGAGCGACGTCCCCTGGCATCCGCGGACGTCGCAGTCCTCGATCAGGAGGTCGTCTCCATCGACCCAGAACGCGTAGTTCGCGCCGTGGAGGACGGTCAGCTTCAGGAGCGTGAGACGGTCGGCGGGGCCGTAGGCGCGGACCCCGTTCGCCGCGTGCCGGATCGTGAACCCGACGATCCGGACGTCGTCGGCGAGGACGGTGAAGCCGTCGCCGAGCTGGGAGGCGTCGACGATCGCCGCGCCGTCCGCCTTCAGGACCAGGCCGTCGCGCGTCGCGGGGACGACGACGTTCTCGCGGTACTCGCCTTTCGAGACGACGATCTTGTCGCCCGGTCCGGCGTGGTCGACGGCGAGCTGGATGGTCGCGTGGTCGGCCGGGACCTCGATCGTCTTTCCAAGGGCGAGGGGGGCGACGGCCGCGAGGAGGGCGGCGGTGAGGGGGAGGGCGAGCGGAGGGCGGGATCGAGCGGCGGAGGTCATGGCGTCTCTCCACGGGTCGGCCCGCGGCGGCGCGTGCGCCGCGCGGGCGTGACGGAGTCGGAGGGGACTCGCGCAAACGATGTGCCGGGGTATCGGGCGCGGAGTGCGCGGCCGGTGAGCACGATCCCGTGAGAGTGCGGAATCGCGGCGGCGCGTGCGGCGGAATCCCCGTTTCCCGCGGCGAGTCGCGTCGGGCGTCGAGCGGGCTCTGCTACGCTCCGGCCGAGGAGCCGTCGCTTGAAGCACCTGATCGACTGTCACGTCCATCTGAACAACTACCACGAGACGTCCCGTCGGCCGACGAAGGAGAACGTCGAGGACCTGTTCGCGAAGATGGAAGAGCGCGGCGTCGACCACGCCGTGGTCCTGACGTCGTACAAGGTCGACCTCGACCGGCCGGCCGTCGAGGAGGTGATCGAGACGCTCGCCGGCGACCCGCGGACGTCGGTCGTCGAGGGACTGCGCTGGCGCGGCGACGAGCGGACCGACCTCTTCTCGATGGAGGAGCGGATCCGCGACGGCCTGGTCAAGGGGATCAAGCTCTATCCGGGGTACGACCGGTACGCGATCAACGACCCGTCGCTCGAGACGGTCTTCCGGATCGCGGCGAAGCACGACGTCCCGGTGATGATCCACACCGGCGACACGTACAGCCGCTCGGCGAAGGTCCGCCAGGCGCACCCGCTGCTGGTCGACGACGTGGCGGTCGACTTCCCCGACGTGAAGTTCGTGATCTGCCACCTCGGCAACCCGTGGTTCCAGGACACGGCCGAGGTCCTCTACAAGAACGAGAACGTCTTCGCCGACATGTCGGGGCTGACGCTCGGCGAGTTCGACTACGAGTTCGAGCGGTACATGCTCCTCCGCGTGAAGGACATGATCCAGTACATGGGCGATCCCGGGCGCCAGCTCATGTACGGCAGCGACTGGCCGCTGGTGGCGATGGGGCCGTACGTGAAGTTCCTCGAGAACCTCGAGCTCGGGGACGAGCAGCGCGAGAACGTCGCCTGGCGGACCGCCGCGCGGCTGTTCAAGATCCCCGGCCTGATGCAGGAGGCCGGCCCGCCGCCGCCGCCGATCGACGGCTGACCGGGCGTCAGCGCTTCGCGCGAGAGGGCTTCAGCCCGAGCGCCTTCAGCTTCGAGTCGAGGGTCGTCGGCGGGACGTCGAGGAGCTCGGCGGCGCCGCCCGGGCCGGAGACCTTCCCGCCGGCCCGCTCGAGCGCTTCGGCGATGACGTCCCGCTCGGCGCGTCGCAGCTCGGCGAGCGTCGGCAACGGCGCGTCGCCGTTCGGTTCGGCCGCGGCCGCCGGCGGACGGGGGCGCGCGCGCTCGGCGAGGCCGTCGAACCGGAGCGGGCCGCCCCCGGAGAGGATGACCGCGCGCTCGACGACGTGCTGGAGCTCGCGGACGTTCCCCGGCCAGTCCCCCTCGGCGAGGGCGCGGGCCTGCGCGTCGGTCAGCCGCGGCTCGGGGACCTTCAGGGAACGGGCGGCGCGGCGGACGAACTCCCGCGCGAGCGACGGGACGTCCTCGCGCCGCTCGCGCAGCGGCGGGACCTCGATCGGGAAGACGCTCAGGCGGTAGTAGAGGTCGGAGCGGAACCGGCCCGCCGCCGCCTCCGCCGCGAGGTCGCGGTTCGTCGCGGCGAGCACGCGGACGTCGACCGTCCGCGTCCGCTCCTCGCCGACCCGCTCGAACGTCCCCTCCTGCAGGACGCGGAGGAGCTTCGCCTGCCGGGCGAGCGGGATCTCGCCGACCTCGTCGAGGAGGAGCGTGCCGCCGTCGGCCGCCTCGAACCGGCCGGCGCGGTCGCGCGACGCGCCGGTGAACGCGCCGCGGACGTGCCCGAAGAACTCGCTCTCGAACAGCTCGTCCGGGATCGAGGCGCAGTTCACCTTGATGAGCGGTCGGGCGGCGCGGGCGCTCCGTTCGTGGATGGCGCGCGCGACGAGCTCCTTCCCGACCCCCGACTCGCCGAGCACCAGCACCGACGCCTCGGTCGGCGCGACCGTCTCGATCTGGCGCTTCAGCTTCTGCAGCGCCGGCGAGCGGCCGAGGATCGGACCGAACCCCTCGGTCACCTCCGCGCGCAGCGAGTCGTTCTCCAGCTCGAGCCGCCGTTTCAGACGCTCGATCTCCTCGAAGGCGCGCGCGGTGGTGAGGGCGACGGCGGCGTGGTCGGCGAACGTCCGCAGCCATTCGAAGTCGTCGTCCGGGATCGGCGCCCGGTCGAAGACGCCGAGCACGCCGAGCGTCTCGCCCCGCGCGACCAGGGGCTGGGCGGCGAACGCGACGATCCCCTCGGCCGCGATCCACTCCGGGTCGGTGAACGGCGGGGCGCCGACGTTCGGATCGAACGACCCGAGCAGCACCCCCTCGCCGGTCGCCGCGACCCGCCCGACCTTCCGGTCGCCGACCTCGAATCGGGCGTACCGGCCGTCGAGCCGGCGCGGGTCGGCCGCGGGGTCGGCCAGGTTGCCGGCGCTCGCCGCGAGCTGCAGCCAGCGGTCCTCGCCGTCGGCGGTCTCCTCCCGTTCGAGGAGCCAGATCCGGGTCAGGGCGACGTTCGGGCACGACGCGATGCCGCGGACGATCTCGTCGAGCACCGAAGCGACCGAGCCGTTCCCCGCGATCGCGAGGGTCACCTGCCGCATCGCGGAGAGGTTCATGGCGGCGAGCGTACCCGAAATCTCGGGAGACCGACTCCGAAGGTTCGGGAATCCCGAGATCTCGGGAGTGAGTCGTCGCGAGGGGAATCGCGGGGAACCGGTGCTGTGGCAAGGGATTGTGTGAACGGCGACCGCGCCCGCCGCTTCGGCACACGGCGTGATCGAGAGGCTCCGTCGCCCGCGCCGAGTGGCCGGGCCTTCCCGCATCGACCCGAATCCGAAGGAGTCCGACCCATGTCTCGAATCGAACCCGTCGACCCGAACGTCGCCGACGCGGAGACCCGCGCCCTCCTCGACACCGTGCGCCGCAAGCTGGGGGCCGTGCCGAACATGACGCGGACGATGGCGCGGTCGCCGGCCGTGCTCGACGCCTACCTCGCGTTCTCCGGCGCGCTGGCGAAGACGTCGCTCTCCGCGGACGTGCGCGAGCGGATCGCGCTCGCCGTGGGCGAGGTGAACGGCTGCGACTACTGCCTCTCCGCGCACTCGGCGATCGGCCGGAAGGTCGGCCTGAGCCAGGAAGAGGTCGCCGCGGCGCGCCTCGGACGCGCCGACGACCCGAAGACGTCCGCGCTCCTCGTGTTCGCCCGCGAGCTGGTCCTGCGGCGCGGCGAGCTGAAGGACGCGGACCTCCGCGCGGTGCGCGCGGCCGGCGCGACCGACGCCGAGGTGGCGGAGGTCGTCGCCGTGGCGGCGCTCAACGTCTTCACCAACTGGTTCAACCACGTCGCCGACCCCGAGATCGACTTCCCGATCGTCCGGGCCGGCGACGGGGTCTCCGCGGCGGCCGCCGCCGGGAGCGAGCGGTGAAGGCGGCGGTCTTCGTGCTGTCCGACCCGAAGGGCGGCGCCGAGGAGTCGCTCGGAAGGCTCTTCAACGCGCTGACGCTCGCGGCGGAGGCGAAGCGGGCCGGGGACGAGGTCGCCCTCGTCTTCGCGGGCGCGGGGACGCGCTGGCCGGGCGAGCTGAGCGCGCCCGGTCATCCGGCGCGCGCGCTCTACGACGACGTCCGCGACGTGGTCGCGGGTGCGTCGTGCGCGTGCGCCGACGTCTGGGGCGCGACCGACGACGTCGAGGCGAGCGGGGTCCCGCTGCTGAGGGACCCCGCGGATCCCGCGTCGCCGGGCCCGGCGAGCGTGCGGAGGTACGCCGCCGAGGGATGGAGCACGTTCGTCTTCTGAGTCCGTCGTGATCGAGAGGAGGCCCCGATGTCCCGCCGCTACCTGGAGCTCGTGCTCACCCCGAGCGTGCTCGCCGCGCAGCAGCGGGCGTACGGGGCCTCCCGTCCGGTCCCGCCGGGGGCGGCCGACGACGTCCTCGGCCCGGACGAGCTCGCGTTCGTCGCGTCGCGCGACTCGTTCTATCTCGCCTCGGTCTCCGCGTCGGGCTGGCCGTACGTGCAGCACCGCGGCGGCCCGCCCGGCTTCCTCCGCGTCCTCGCCCCCTCGACGATCGCGTTCGCCGACCTGCGCGGCAACCGCCAGCTCGTCACCGCCGGCAATCTCGCGGACGACGACCGGGTCTCGCTGTTCCTCATGGACTACGCCGGCCGCCGCCGCCTGAAGCTCCTCGGCCGCGCGACCCTCCTCACGCCGGACGAAGCCCCCGATCTCGCGGCGCTCCTCGCCCCCGCGCCCCTCGATTCCGAGGTCGAACGACTCGTCCGCATCCACGTCGTCGCGTTCGACTGGAACTGTCCGAAGCACATCACGCCGCGCGGAGACGGCGGATGACCCCGGTCCCGACCCCTCGTCCACTGCGGACGAAGGTCCCCCCCTCCTCCGGCCGTCCCCGTCACTCCTCCCGCAGCCTCGCCAGCACCGCCTCCAGCTCCGGCGCGAGCGGTGCCGTCACCTCCAGGTCCTCCCCGCGCGGCTCGTGCCGGAGGACGATCCGGTGGGCGTGGAGGAAGAGGCGGTGGAGGTCGAACCGGTCGCGGAACTCCTGGTTCAGGCGCCCCTTCCCGTACGTCGTGTCGCCGAGGATCTGGTGGGCGAGGTGGGCGAGGTGGCGGCGGATCTGGTGGCGCCGGCCGGAGGTGATCGAGACGCGGAGGAGCGTGGTCCGTTGGAACCGCTCGACGGAAACGAACCTCGTGTGCGCCTCGCGGGGGATCCGTTTCTCGTCGGAGAGCGGGCGGTCGGACGCGCCCTCGTCCGGCGCCTGGCCTCGCACGAGGACGAGGTACTCCTTCCTCGCCGCCGCGAGCGCGCCTTGCAGCCATCGCGCGTCGTCGGGGGACTGGCCGAGCAGCACGACCCCGGAGGCGGCCCGATCGATCCGGTGCACCGGGTAGAGGGGGCGGCCGACGACCCGCGCCACGGTCTGGAGGAGGAAGACGCGATCGGTCGACTCGGCGCTCCGGTGGACGAGGAGGCCGCTCGGCTTGTCGACCGCGACGACGTGCTCGTCCTGGTGGAGGATCGGGATCTCGGGCGGCTCGCGGGCGACCATGCGGCGAGCATACGGCGGCGGCGGAGCTTCCGGGTCGGCCTCGCGCGACGGCCTTGTAGATTGGGCGCCTCGTCCCCGGGAGATTGCCATGCGGTCGGTCGTGCTCGCCCTGTTCGCCACTTCGCTCGTCGCCTGCGAGATGATCGCGCCGCCGTCGCCGCGGCCGGGGATCGACGGGCCGTTCGTCGTCGCCGCCGACGGGGTGCCGATCGCGTACGACGTCGCGGGGGACGGCGCGCCGACGGTCGTGCTGCTGCACGGTTGGTCGTGCGACCGGACGTACTGGCGGGAGCAGATCGGCGACCTCGCGCGCTCCCACCGGGTGATCGCCGTCGACCTCGCCGGCCACGGGGACTCGGGGGCGAACCGGACGGACTGGACGTTCGAGGGGCTCGCCGACGACGTGATCGCGGTCCTCGAGGAGGAGGACGTGGACGACGCGGTGGTGGTCGGGCATTCGATGGGCGGGCCGATCGCGCTCCTCGTCGCCCAGCGCGCGCCGGAGCGGGTCGACGGAATCGTGGCGGTCGAGGCGCTCCACGACGCCGACGCCCCACGGATGACCGACGCGCAGGCGCGGCAGTTCCTCGGCGCGTACGAGGAGGACTTCGCGGGGACGTGCGAGCGCTTCGCGCGGGCGATGTTCCCCGAGGGGACGGACCCGGCGTTGGTCGACGAGGTCGCGACCGACATGGCGTCCGCGCCGCCGGAGGTCGCCGTCGGGCTCGCGCGCCGGTTCCCCGACTTCGTCCTGAAGGACGCGATGGCGGGGGTGGCGGTGCCCGTGCGGAGCATCAACAGCGCCCGGTCGATGCCGACGAACACCGACGCCAACCGCACCTACCTCCTGGACTACGACAACGTCCTGATGGCGAACGTCGGGCACTTCCCGATGCTCGAACGCCCGGTCGAGTTCAACGCCCTGCTGCGCGCCGTCCTCGAGGGGATCGGCCGGGAGGCGTCGTGACGATCCTCCTCGCCGCCCCCCTCTCCCTCCTCCTCCTCCCGGCGCCGCTCGCGAGCGACGCGTTCGAGGTCCGGGTCGATCCGCGCGTCGAGCTCGTCTCCGCGGTCTTCCGGCTCGCCGGGAACCCGGAGTTCACGATGGCGGTGTCGCGTTCGCCGTACTCCGAGGCGTTCGACGCCCGGTTCGCGGCGTTCGCCGACCACCCGGCCGTCGAGTCGGCGCGGCGGCTGCGGGCGGAGCGGGGGATCGGCTACAACGCCCCCGCGACGCTCGCGGTCCATCTGTCCGACCTCGAGTCGCTCGAGGAGCGGGTGCCGCTCGACCTCCCGCCGGCCCGGCTCGATCCGCGGTGGGACGCGGCGTCGGCGCGGTCGTTCGTCGAGGAGCTCCGGGCGTTCGTGGAGGAGACCGGGTTCGCGGCGTGGCTCGAGGCGCACGCGGAGCTCTCCGCCGCGGTGGAGGACCGGCTCCGCGCCTTCCTCGCGCCGCGCCTCCACGCGGAGTGGTTCCCGGAGTTCTTCGGCGGCGCGCCGAAGGGGCGGTGCGTGGTCGTCCCGAGCCTCCTTCAGGGCGGCCACAACTACGGCTGCTCGATCCGGCTCGAGGACGGGTCGGAGGAGCTCTGGCCGTGCATCGGGCTCTGGTCGTGGGACGACGAGGGGCTCCCGGTCTTCGACGACGTCGCGCTCGGAATCGTGGCGCACGAGCTGTCCCATGCGTGGGTCAACCCGATCGTCGACGCGTACGCCGACGTGCTCGACCCGCCGATCGAGCGGGCGTTCCCGATCGTGCGGCGGGGCCTCACGAACCGGTCGTACGCGACGGGGCGGATCGTGGCGTACGAGACGGTGGTCCGGGCGGCGGTGATCCGCTGGCGCCTGGCGCACGAGGGGAAGGCGGCGGCCGCGCGGCAGGTCGAGTCGGACCGCCGCGAGGGGTTCTCGTGGACGGGCGGGCTCGCCGAGCGGCTGACGGCGTACGAACGGGACCGCGCGACGTATCCCGACCTGTCGGCGTTCGTGCCGGAGATCGAGCGGTTCCTCGGCGAGCTCGCGGACGGGGCGGAGCGCGCGGCCGCGCGCGGGGACGCTCCGGCCGGGGAGGCGCCGCGGGTCGCGAGCGTCTCGCCGGCGGACGGGGCGAGCGACGTCGTCCCGGGTCCGGGGACGCTCCGGATCGAGTTCGACCGTCCGATGGAGTCGGGGATGTCGGTGATGATCCTGTCCGACGTGCCGTTCCCGCCGGTGACGGGGAAGCCGTCGTGGGACGCCGCGGGGAAGGTGCTGACCGTCCCGGTGACGTTCGAGTCGGGCCGCGCGTACGGCTACTCCCTGAACCGCCCCGGCGGCGGCGGCTCGTTCCGCAGCCGCGAGGGAGTGTCGCTCTCGCCGGTCCGCGTGACGTTCCGGACACGCGCCGGCTGAGCATCCGGCGCCCGTCCGGGGGGCAGCGGATGTCCGCCCCCGCCCGGGGCGCGGCGAGCGGCGGCGCCGAACCGGGCGATCGCGGCCGAGCGGCGCGGGCGGAGCGCCGGCACGCCCGATGCTCCGGGTCGACCGCCCGCTCCACGGAGGTCCGCCCGTGTCCCGCGTCTCGCACAGCCTGCTCGATCCGTTCCTCTCGCCCGCGGTCCCGTCGCTCTACCGGTCGCTCGGGCTGCCGCGCCGGCTCCCGCCGGAGACGATCGTGGCGGCCGGCCACCTGGTCGCGCTCGCGGGCGCGGTCGGGTTCGCCCTCTCGGTCGTCTCGCCGCTCGGGGCCCTCCTCGCGGCGGTCGGCGTCGCCGGCAACCACCTCGCCGACATGATCGACGGCACGCACGCCCGTCGGACGGGGCAGTGTCGGAACGGGGGGGAGCTGCTCGACCACTTCACCGACCCTCTCTCGTTCGCGGCGTGGATCG
>JAUIEL010000263.1 GCA_030428825.1 bacterium | reverse complement strand
GAAAGCTCCGCCCCGCGTCGTCCGACCGCGCGACGAGCTGCTGGTCCGAGAGCATCACCAGAGCCAGGAGGGTCCTGTCGCGCTCGAAGGTGGGGGAGAGCCGCACGCGTCGAACGATGTCGTGAGGGGTGTGAGCGGACACGGCGCCGCTCGAGAGGAGCGAGACGAGGAGCGCCGCGAGCCGGAGTCGCCGCCGCGGCGCATCGGCCACGCGCGTCACCCGTCCTCCTCCTCGTCCGCGGGCTCGTCCGCGGGCTCGTCCGGGCGCGCGGCGGCGCGCGCGTCGAGTCGGGCGGCGACCGCGAGGTTCGCGTCGCGCATCGCCGCCGCGATCTCGGTCCGGGGAGTCCCGTCCGCCCGCAGCACGCCCTGGCGCAGGCGATCGCCGGCCGGCCGGTCGACGTACTGGCAGCGGAGGTAGCCGACGAAGTACGGCCTCGAGAATGCGTCGTCGAGGAACCGTCGGTACGCGCGGCCGACGGCGGCGGCGTCCTCGACGTCCTCCCAGACCGTGCGCGGGTGATCTTCGGTCGGGTACGCGACGCCGTGGTCCGCGATCAGGATCGGCTTCCCCGTCGCCTCGTGCAGCGCGTCGATCGCCTCGGCCTCGAACTCGATCGCGATCTGCTGGAGCGAGAGGACGTCGATGTGGGGGAGGGCCGCCTCGAGGACCGGACGCGGCAGGTCGCGCAGGGCGTATCGTTCGCCGAGGATCGGGCGCCCCGGCGCGAGCTCGCGGGTCAGGGGCCCGATCACGCCGTAGTACCGCTCCGCGATCCGGCCGAGGAAGTCGAGGTCGTCGGCCGCGACGGCCGGCCTCTCCGGGTCGAGCGTCGTGAAGTCGAGCGCGGCGAACCCGTCGCGGGCGTCGAGGCCGTACGCCTCCCGGAACCGCGAGGCGTCCTCGCCGTACCTTTCCTCGAGGAACCGCACGTACGCCTTCCGACCGGGGGCGTCGGGAGGGAGGGTCCGCACGGTCGTGACCCAGTCCGTCCCCCGTCGGCGTCGGGCGAGCGCCGGCGTCCACTCGGGGTTCGCGGTCCAGAAGTAGCCGATCAGGTTCGGGTCGTCCTTCGTGAGGGTCGTCACCGCCTCGATCAGACGCCGGACGTTCCGCTCGTACTCCGGGCTGAAGACGTCCTCGTACTTGAACGCCTTCCGCGACCGCCATCGCGAACAGCCGGACGTCGTCATCTGATCGATGAACGGCATCCGCGCCCACGTCTCGGGCGGTGCGCCGTAGCCGGAGTTGTTGAACCCCCAGGCGCGGAGGTCGGAGACGATCCGCGCCGAGCGGCGCGAGGCCTCGGCGCCCCGGACGTGTCGCGACGGCGCGCCGTCCTCCTCGAGGAAGACGTGGGTGTGGTTCAACCCGAGCGCGAGGAAGGCGCCGCCGTCCGGGGTCACGAACGCGTGGCGGTCGCCGAACCTCGCCAGACGGAACGCGCCGGTCGCCTCGGCCGTCAGGACGGTCGAGCCGCCGAAGCGGTCGCGCGGCGCCTCGGGCGGGGGGGCCGCCTCGCCCCGGGCCGCGATCGCGCCGAGGAGGAGTGCGCCGGAGAGGAGGGCGGTCGGGCGGTGTCGCGTCGGGGTCCGCATGAGGTCGGTTCGCGGTGGGGGCGGCGAACCGGGATGATACACTCCGGGCCGTCGCCGTCTCCGGGCCCCGCCGACCCATGACCGAGAGAGCACCGTGGTATCGGAGGCACCCTCGCCTCGTTCGGGCGGCGCTCGTGATCGCCCCGATCGCGCTCCTCGTGCCGGCCGGCGAGGTCGTGCTCCGCGCCCGGGGGGTGACGCCCGGCTACGTCGAGCGGTACTCCAAGCAGTCGTTCCGACGCGTCGAGACGCTGGAGGTGGAGCGTCGCTTCGTGACCGACGAGGACGGCGTCTGCCACGCCGACCCGGCGGTGGAGCGTTGGGGCGGCGGCGTGGTGATCAACGAGGACGGCTTTCGCGGCCGCCCGTTCGTCCGGCCCGCGGGCGGCGCCGGCCGATCGATCCTCTTCCTCGGCGACTCGTTCACCTGGGGGATCGCCGCCCGGCCGCTGACGAACTCGTTCGTCGACCTCGTCGACCGGGCGGGGTACGTGACGTTCAACACGGGGATCCCCCGCGCGCATCCGAAGCAGTACGCCGTCCTCGCCGCGCGCTACGTCCCGCGGCTGAAGCCGGACGTCGTGGCGGTGATGTTCTACATGGGGAACGACCTGCAGGACGCGCCGCCGATGGAGCCGTTCCGAGGGACGCATCACCAGACGAACGCGGGGGACTTCGAGGCGTACACCGACGACGGCCGGTACATGACCGCGGAGGAGGCGTACCGGTACCACCTCGACCGGAGCAACGCCGTCGCCGTCCCTTCCCCGGACGACCGCTCGATCGTCGCCGCCGTCCGCCGCGTCGCCCTGGCGACCGCGCTCGGGACGAAGCTGCTGGCGGTCCTCACGCCGAACGAGGACGAGCCGCGGGCCGGCGGGGTGACCGCCGACGACCGCCGGCGGCGAAGGGTCGACGCGCGCGCGTTCCTCGCGTCGATCCGGGACGTGGCGCGGCGGCACGGAGCGGAGTTCCGACTCTTCCTCATCCCCGTCCGTTCGGAACGCGAGACGAGGCGGAACTCGATCGAGCGGAACCTCGACGTGTTCGAGGGGTTCGACCCGCTGGTGCCGGACGTCGAGTTCACCGCCGCGGACCACGAACCGCTCCCCGGCTGGCACTTCAACGACCGCGGGCACCGGAAGTACGCCGAGTTCGTCCTGCGCGCGCTCGGCGACGGGCGGACGTTGCCGCCGCCCCGTCGCGCGGGGAAGCCGCGCTGAGCGACGTCTCGCGCGACGCTCGCCCGTTCCCCGCGCCCGTCCCGCTCGTCCTCGTTCAGGTCCCGCGCAGCCGCGCCACGAGCGCGTCGCGAACGACCTCGTGGCCGGTGCGCGTGAGGTGCTCGTCGGTCCGGATGTAGAGGCCCTTCGAGCGGTCGGCGGCGGCGTGGGCGCGGAAGGTCGGCGTCACGTCGAGGAAGTCGACGCCGAACTCGTCGCACGCCGCCGCGATCGGCGCCGCCCACCCCCGGCGTTCGCCGTCGACCTCCGGGTAGCACCGGGCGCGGTCCGCGTCGTCCTCGAACCGGATCCACGGCCCGTAGACGCGGAGCATGATCGGGAGGTACAGGACGATCAAACGGGCGCCGTTCTCGCGGCAGAGCGCGGCTCCCTCCCGCAGCGAGTCGAGGGTCGCCTCGAGGCCGCGCGCCTTCGCCTCGGCGTAGGTCGGGTCGAACCGGTACCGGAGGCGGAACCGACGGTCGTCCCCCTCGAGGCGGAGGAAGACGCGGTGCCTCACGCGGGTCGTCGCGTCGAACAGCGGCTTGAGGAGCGAGTTGTGGACGTACCGCTCCTCGATCGAGCGGGTGACGCGGTGCGGGTCCTCCCGCCACTCGACGAACTTCTGCGCGTCGCCGAGGTCGTTCCCCTCGAACAGCTGCCAGACGACGACGTCCGGCGTGTAGTCGAGCCCGAACCGTCGGAGGACGATCAGCTCCTGCGGCGGGCCGTACGCGCCGCGACCGAGGTTGACGACGGACCGGTCGAGCTCGCGGCCGACGAGCCGCGCGAAGCAGTCCCCTTCGTCGACCTGCGCCGCCTCGGTGTACGAGTCGCCGACGAAGACGAGGTCGACGTCGTCGCCGACGTCCGGCGGGTTGTGGAAGCCGTTCGCGTCGGTCCGGTAGTGGATCGCCGCCTCGACGTCGCCGGGCGCCCCCTCCCACTCGATGTTCGGCTTTCGGACGAACCCGAGCTCGGGGTCGGGCGCGTTCTGCAGGCGGGAGATGTGCGCCTCGTCGAGCCAGTACGCGGGCTTCCGCGCGCCGACCCAGAACAGGGACCACCCGAGGTCGACCGCGAAGAACGGCACGAGGATCCCGAGGACGAGCGCGAAGGCGCGGTGCCCGATCGGCTTCCGCAGCCGGGCCGGGGACAGGACGACGAGGGCGAGGGCGACGGTGATCAGGAGGATCGGGATCCCGCGGTAGACGTCGACCAGGTGATAGTGGCCGAACAGCACGTCGCCGCGGTGCTCTCGCGGGACGAAGAGCGGTCCGATCCAGATCTTCGCCGCGGCGAGCGCGAAGAGGGCGAACAGGGCGACGGTGACGAGGCGGGTGGCGGTGGGGCGGGGCATGGCGTGAGGGTACGAGGTCGCCTCGTCGGACGAAAGGCCCCCGGCTCGCGGCGGGGGGGCGGTACGATCACCGCCTTCGCTTCCGCCGCATCGGACCCGCTCGGAGGACCGCTCGCATGGCCGATCTCTCGAAGTCGCTGGTCGCGGAGGTCTCGCGGAAGAACCCGCACGAGCCGGAGTTCCTCCAGGCGGTGGAGGAGGTGTTCGAGTCGCTCGAACCGGTGCTGGAGCGACACCCCGAGTATCTGGCCGCCCGGATCCCGCAGCGAATCGCCGAGCCGGAGCGGGTGGTGATGTTCCGGGTGCCGTGGGTCGACGACCAGGGCGAGATCCACGTGAACCGCGGCTACCGCATCGAGATGAACAGCGCCATCGGCCCCTACAAGGGCGGACTCCGCTTCCACCCGTCGGTGAACCTCGGCATCCTGAAGTTCCTCGCGTTCGAGCAGGTGTTCAAGAACAGCCTCACGACCCTCCCGATGGGCGGCGGCAAGGGCGGTTCCGACTTCGATCCGAAGGGGAAGAGCGACCAGGAGGTGATGCGGTTCTGCCAGGCGTTCATGGCGGAGCTGTACCGGCACATCGGCCCGAACACCGACGTCCCGGCGGGCGACATCGGCGTCGGAGGACGCGAGATCGGCTTCCTCTTCGGCCAGTACAAGAAGCTCGCCAACGAGTTCACGGGCGTGCTGACCGGCAAGGGGCGGAACTGGGGCGGGTCTCTCATCCGCCCCGAGGCGACGGGGTACGGTTCGGTCTACTTCGCGGCGGAGATGCTCGCCGCGAAGGGGGACTCGCTGGAAGGGAAGCGGTGCCTCGTGTCGGGCAGCGGCAACGTCGCCCAGTTCACGGTCGAGAAGCTGATCGAGCTCGGCGCCGAGGTCGTCACGCTCTCCGACTCGAGCGGCTGCGTCCACGACCCCGAGGGGGTCACGACCGAGAAGCTCGAGTTCGTGAAGGAGCTGAAGAACGGGCGGCGCGGCCGGATCCGCGAGTACGCGGAGGAGTACGCGAGCGCCACGTACACGGAGGTCGATCCGTCGGCCGACCACGACCCGCTCTGGGCGGTCGAGGCGGACTGCGCCTTCCCGTCGGCGACGCAGAACGAGCTGAACGGACGGGACGCTCGAAACCTGGTCGAGAACGGCGTGAAGCTCGTCTGCGAAGGGGCGAACATGCCGACCACGCCGGACGGCGTCGAGACGTTCCTCGAGAAGGGGATCCTGTTCGGGCCGGGGAAGGCCGCGAACGCCGGCGGGGTGGCGGTCTCCGGACTCGAGATGTCCCAGAACTCGCTGCGCTACGCGTGGACACGCGAGGAGGTCGACGCGAAGTTGAAGTCGATCATGCGCGAGATCCACTCGAGCTGCCTCGAGGCGGCGAAGGAGTACGGCGCCGGCGAACACGACTACGTCGCCGGAGCGAACGTCGCCGGTTTCCGGAAGGTCGCCGACGCGATGATGGATCAGGGCGTCGTCTGAGAGGACGGCGCCCGCCGCCACGAGCGCCGTCCTCCGTCGCGCGCGTCACGGGCCGATCAGGAGCTCCAGCCCGGGCGTCGCGCTCGCCTGGCCGAGGTGCGCCCCGGCCGGGTCGAGGGGGAACGCCTGGAGGACGCCGAGGACGTCGACCCAGGCCGGGACCGGCGCGATCGGGAGCGAGAAGCCGCCGAGGCCGTCGGTCGGGAGGGAGACGACCGCGAACGGCGGCGCGACCCGGAGCACGCACCCGCCGTCGAGCGCTTCCGCCGCGGCGTCGGCGCCGACGAGCAGCAGCGCGGCGCCGTTCGGGACGCCGCCGTCGAGGTCGAGCGTGAACGGCGACCCGAGCCGCGGCGTCCCGGCGACCTCGAGCGCGGGGATCCCCGCCGCGCCCGGGCAGCCGGTCCCGAACGGCTCGGCGAGGTACGCGTCGACGTCGCCGATCGGGAACGCGTGCAGCTCGCGGCCGTGCAGTCCGTCGTCGGCGGAGAAGAAGATCCGATCTCCGGCCCGGACGAACCCGCTCGGCTGGCTGTCGAGACCGTCGGCCGCCACGTCGTGCAGGAGCCTCGTCCCCGCCGCGGTTCCGTCGCTCCCCCAGACCTCGTAGCCGGTGCCGCCGTCGCTCGCGGGGAAGACGATCTGCGGGCCGGAGCCGGCCGGCGCCGACGATCCGAGCACCGAGAGGGCGCTCCCCTTCGGATCGAGCGTCTTCAGCAGCTGCGTCCCGGAGGCGGTGCCGTCGGTCCTCCAGACGTGCGTGAGGTTCGAGTTCGCGTCGACCAGGAAGTACAGGAGGTCGCCGGCCGGCCAGAGCGACGAGGCGATCTCCGCGCCGGCGGGCGAGACGACGGTCAGGAGCGAGGTTCCGGCCGCCGAGCCGTCGGACGTCCAGAGCTGCCGCCCGTTCGCGCCGTCGTCGGCGTCGAGCAGGAGCTTGCCGCCGGCGACGCCGAACGATCCGGGGTGGCTCGAGTCGGGGCCGGGGCGTAGATCCCTCACGAGCCGTGTGCCCGCGGGGGTGCCGTCCGTCCTCCAGGGTTCGAGACCGTTCACGCCGTCCTCCGCCCTGAAGTAGACGGCGCCCTCGAACGCGAAGAAACCGGGCGCGTACACGATCCCGGAGTCGGGGCCGGGCGACAGGTCTCCCAGCAGGACGGTCCCGGCGGCGGTGCCGTCGCTCACGTACGGCTCGGTGCCGAGCGCGGGGACGTAGGCTCCGAACACGACCTCGTTCGCGAAGGCGGCCAGGTCGCGCGGGTTCGATCCATCCGGTCCGGGCCGGAGATCGGCGACGAGCGTCGTCCCCGCGGCGGTGCCGTCGGTGATCCAGAGTTCGTTGCCGGTCACCCCGTCGTCCGCGGCGAACGCGACGCGGCCGTCTTCGAGGGCGACCGGGTACGTGGGGTTCGAGGAGTCGACCCCCGGACGAACGTCCTTCACCATCCGGGTCCCGGCGGGGGTTCCGTCGGTCACCCACGGCTCGCCGCCGTTCAGGTCGTCGTAGGCGGTGAAGAAGACGACGTCGCCCGACCGGACGAAGCGGAGCGGACTCGAGTTCGACGCGCCGGGACGGATGTCCTTCAGCAGATGGGTGCCGGCCGCGGTGCCGTCGCTCACCCACAGCTCGGCGCCGGTCGCCGCCTGGGTCGCCGCGAAGAGGACGCGGGTCCCGAGGCGCGTGATCTCCTTCGGGTGCGACGGGAGCGTCAGCGCCGGCGTCTGGACGTCGGCCACGAGCGATGTCCCGGCCGGCGTTCCGTCCGAGATCCACGGCTCGGCGCCGTGGATCCCGTCGGTCGCGGACATCACGACGCCGCCGCTCGCGAGCGGGTGCATGCCGCTCGGAAGGCTCGAGCTCGCGCCCGGAAGGATGTCGGCGGCGCGCGTCGTGCCGGCGGGAGTGCCGTCGCTGGACCAGAGCTCCTGACCGGCGACGCCGTCGTCGGCGGTGAACCAGATCCGTCCGTTCCCGGCGGTGAACTGCTGCAGGTTCGATCCCCCCGGCCCCGCCGCGATGTCGGCGACCGCGAACGTCCCGGCGGCGGTCCCGTCGGTCGTCCAGAGCTCCCGGCCGATGCTCGGGTGGTACGCGGAGAAGAGGAGGTTCGTGCCGAGTCGGGTGAGCCAGTCCGGGGAGCTGCTCTGGAGGAGCCCGGGCCCCGGAAGGATGTCGGCGACGACCGCGGTCCCCGCGGAGGTCCCGTCGGTGCGCCACAGCTCACGCCCCACGGCGTCTCCGTGCGCCACGAAATAGAGGTGCGACCCGAGCACGGTCGTTCCGGTCGGCCGCGCGTCGGCGCTCCCGGAGCGGAGGTCGGCGAGGACGAAGGTCCCGGCGGACGTTCCGTCGCTCCGCCACAGCTCCTCCCCGAGCGTCGGGTGCTCGGCCGCGAAGAACAGGAGGCCGTTGAACTCGATCGTCTCCTTCATCGAGTGCGTCGGGTTGCTCGTGAGCGGAGCGACGAACTGCGTCCCGGCCGCGGTGCCGTCGGAGACGTAGAGATCCTGGCCTCCGCCGCCGATCGTCGCGGTGAAGAAGAGCTTCCCGCCGGCCGAGGCGATGCGCGTCGTGCCGTTCGACATGGAGTCCGCGCCGGGGGCGAGGTCGATCACCTGCGTCGTCCCCGACGACGTCCCGTCGGTTCGCCACAGCTCGACTCCCGTCACTCCGTCGTTCGCGAAGAAGTAGACGAAGCCGCTGTGGAGCGTCCCCTGGACCGGCGTCGAGTCGTCCGCGCCCGGACGGATGTCCTTCACCAGCGTGGTGCCGCCGGGCGTTCCGTCCGTCCGCCACAGTTCGTACCCGTGCTCCCCGTCGTTCGCCATCATCACGAGGTCGCCGTTCGGCAGGCGGGCCTGGAATCGCGGGTCTCCCCAGCCCTGACCGGCGTTCAGGTCGAGCAGCAGCGACGTCCCGGAGGCGGTGCCGTCGGTCCGCCACGCCTCGCGACCGAGCCCCTCGGTCCTCGCGACGAACAACGCCCACGCGTGCACCG
>JAUIEL010000933.1 GCA_030428825.1 bacterium | reverse complement strand
AAGATCGGCGCGATCACCCGGAAGATCGACCGGCCGGCGACGATCATCGGGACCAGCTCGTTCGTGCGCCGCAGCCGCGTCAGCGCGAACATCGCGGCCATGACCGTCACGAACGGCGCGACCTGGAGGAAGATGAACGGGAGCATCAGCCCGTAGTACTGGAGCATCAGCTCCGAGACCGAGAACCCCATGCCCGACAGCTTCGAGGCGTTCTCGAGGATCTCCTCGCTCTTCCCGAACAGGTCGATCAGGACGAACATCCCGAGGAAGAACAGGAGGCAGATCCCGTACGACGAGATGAAGTAGCTCGAGACGTAGCGGTCGAGGCGCTGCACCCGTCGCTACCTCCGGAAGATGACGACCGTCAGGCCGACGCCGAGCACGAAGAGCGCGATCGACCCGGACCAGATGGCGAGGAACGGGCTGAGGTCGGTCTCGTCGGCCAGGACCTCGCCCAGGATGAACGTCGGATAGTAGACGACGATCGCGATCAGGAACGCGATCAGGAACGCGACCATCCGGTTGCCGTGCCGGAAGATCACCGCCAGGGGCATCCCGATCAGCACGAACAGGAGGCACGCGAAGGCGCCCGCGACCCGCTTGTGGAGCTCGGTCTCGATCTTCCGCGGCTTCGGCGCGTCGTCGTACCGCCGCCCCTCGGCCTGGACCAGCTCGGAGAGCGTGTGGTGGCTCGGCTTCTTCTCGACCACCTCGTCGCGCAGCGGGATCCCGTACGTGATCGAGCCCATCTCGGCGCCCTTGTTCTTGCCGTACAGGAACCGCACGCCGTCGCAGTGGAACTTCAGGAGCCCCCGCCGCTTGTCCGGCTCGAGGCGGGCGGTCTCGGCCATGATCTCGTCCTCGAGCGGGCGGGCGTCGTCGTCGTCCCCCTTCGAGTACCGCTTGATCCGGACGTCCCGGAGCCGGTCGAGCTCGTCGACGC
This sequence comes from bacterium, assembly GCA_030428825.1. Taxonomy (GTDB): domain Bacteria; phylum Planctomycetota; class B15-G4; order B15-G4; family JADJEK01; genus JAUIEL01. The sequence continues at coordinate 705 of JAUIEL010000933.1, read as the reverse complement.
CGCGCCAGATGACGTGGACGTCGTCGCTCAGCTCGATCGCGTTCCCGCCCCGCTCCATCATCGCCTCGATCACCGAGTCGAGCCCCGCCTCGAGGAGGGCGCTCTTGGTGAACGACAGCCGCGGGGCGATCCGGTCGTTCACGTGCAGGACGACCGCCGACCCGAGGAGCCCGAACAGCACCGCCGGGATCCACGCCGTGTAGAGGTGGATCCCCGAGGCGCGCATCGTGTTCAGCTCGTTCTCGGCCGACGCCCGCCCGTACGTCAGGACGACCGAGATGAGGACGGTCATCGGGAGCGTCTTGTCGAGGTTCGTCCCGACGAAGAAGAGGACCGCCTGCAGGAAGGTCTGGAGGGTGAGGAACTCGGACTTGTGCAGGACCCGGAGCGACCCGCCGACCAGGAAGATCAGCGTGATCACCGCGAAGGTCATGAGCGCGTTCTGCAGCAGCTCCTTCAGCAGCGTCCGTTGAAAGATCGGCAAGATCGCACCCGCCGGGCGCTCCTCGCCCGGACCCTCCGCCACGAACCGGGACGATTCTACGGTCGTGCCGTCCGCCGCAAACCCCAATCCCTGCGGGAGTTGCCCGGCCCCGCGCCGGGCCGGCGAGTCGTTTCGAGGAAACGGGCGGAACCGCCGGCCCGTCCGCTCCCTCCAAGGGGTTCCTTCGCGGCGGCGGCCGCCGGGAGATGACCGAAAAGACA
>JAUIEL010000262.1 GCA_030428825.1 bacterium | reverse complement strand
GCGCGTCCCCGACGCCGCGGCGTCGACCCGCTCGTCGGCCGAGCGCGCCAGGCCGAAGTCGAGGATCTTCGGGCGGAGCTCCGGCGTGACGAGGACGTTCTCCGGCTTCAGGTCCCGGTGGACGACACCGACCGCGTGCGCCGCGGCGAGCCCGCGCGCCACCCGGGCCAGGAGCCTCGCCCGCGCGCGGAACGACAGGTCGCGCGCCGCGCGGTCGAGCGGACGACCGTCGACGCGCTCCATCACGATCGCCGACCGGCCGTCGGCCGCGCGGGCGACGGCGTGGATCGTCACCACCGCCGGGTCCTCGAGGGCGGCCGCGCGGCGCGCCTCGGCGATGACGCGGTCGGGCGTCCCGCGCCGCAGCACCTTCAGCGCGACCGGCCGCCTCAGCGTCTCGTCGAACGCCTCGTGCACGACGCCGAGCGCCCCGGCGCCGAGCCGAGCACCGATCCGGAACCCCGGGAACGCGTCGGCGTCGACCCCGCCGTCGGCCGCGGTCTCTCGGGACCTCGCGCGCGCCTCGCCGGACCCACGGAGCGACTCGCGGACCCCGCGCAGCGAAGCGAGCCGCCCCTCGACGAGGGCCCTCCGATCGGGAGCGAGCCGCGCCAGCTCCTCCGCGAGGTCCGCCTCGTCCCCTCGCTCGGCCGCCTCCAGCCAGCGGAGCAGGAGCGCCTCCTCGTCCGGCGTCAGGCGTGCGTCGCTCACCGCGCCGTCCGCCCGTCGGAGCGCGGGCCGTCGTCGAACCCGTCGTCCTCCTCCGAGAGGACGCGGTCGATCCCCTCGGTCCGCAGCCGCTCGACGAGCTCGGCGAGCTTCAGGAGGGCGCGGTGGTACCGCATGCGGACCGCGTCGGCGGTCGCGCCGGTCTCCTCCCCGATCCGGGCGAACTCCCAGCCGTCCCAGTCGCGGCGGACCACGACCCGGCGATCCTCCTCGCCGAGGAGCTCGAGCGCGAGCCGAACGCGCGCCGCCGCCTCGTCGGCCTCCGCCCGGTCGTCGGGGCGGGCGGGGGCGCCGACGGGCGGGTCGAGCCACAGGACCGAGTCGGCCGCGAGGGGGCGCTCCCGCGACATCGCGCGGCGGCGGGCGGTGAACCAGTCGCTCCGGTCGCGGAGGACGTTCTCGACGATCCGCGCCACGAGCCGGCGGAACGTCCCGCCGTGCCGGGCGGCGAACCGGGGCGCGTAGCGGAGCAGCTCCATCACCGCGTCCTGCACCACGTCCTGGGTCTCGTCCTTCGCCCGCAGCGCCGCGCCGAGCCGGCGCCGCACCCGCGCCTCGATCCAGCCACGGTGTCGCTCGACGAGGGCGGCGAGCGCCTCCTCGTCCCCCGCGTGCCAGCGGGCGAGCAGCTCGCGCGTGTCTCCGCCGTCGATCATCCCGCCGAGAGGAGAGCATGTTCGCCGGGCGAGGGCGCGAGAAAAACGAGCGGGCGGCGACCCGGTGAGGTCGCCCGAGAAAACCGCACTTCGACGTGTTCGGTCCGGCCCCGGCGTCCCGCTCCTCGGAACACGACCGCGCTCGTCGATCCGCGCCCGAACCACGGAGCCCCGAACATGCCGACCGCCCGTTCCCTCGCCTCGATCCTGTTCGTCGCCCTCGCCCTCTCGGCGTGCGACGTCGAGTTCCGGACCCAGGAGGTCCGCCTCCGCCACGACCCGGTCACCGACACGACCGACCTCCTGCTGATCCACGGCGACCTCGTCTCGGACCGTCCGGCCGAGGGGGCCGACGCGATCGAGCGCCTCCTCGCCGGAGCGCGGGAGTTCGTCGTCGCCGCGTGGCCGCTCCACTTCCGCGTCGACGCGTGGGAGGAGCACGCCCGCCGGACCGTGGCGGACCCGAGCGCCGCCGCCGTCGACCGGCGTCTCGCGAGCGGCGCGCTCTTCGTCCTCGAGCGCGTCCTCTTCGTCGAGAGCGGCCTCTTCCTCGACGGCGAGGGTCGGCCGGGGGGATGGCAGCAGTTCCGACTGCGCGACACGTCCGCGGTCGTCGCGCGCCTGAACGAGATGATCTCGTGGTCCGTGCTCGCCGCCGTCGCGGCGGGAGAGCTGGCGCCGGACGACGAGCTCGACGCGCGGACGATCGCGCTCTGGACCGAGCACGCGGAGGCCGGACGGACGTGGTTCGCGCTCCGCGGCGGGCGGCTGGTCGTCGACGTCCCCCTCTCGAGGCGGGCGTCGGCGCGCGCGCTCTCCGAGCTCGTCCTGGGGTCGACGCGGCCGGGGGACGACGTCTTCGCGCACCTCCTCGCCGCCGTCCTCGCCGACCTCGAGGAGCTCGAGATCGCCCGCGAACGCCTCCACCTCGAGCTGCGCGCGCCGACCGAGGGCGGCCCGTTCGTCTGGTCGTTCGAGAACCCTGCGGTCGCGCCGTCCGACGCCCTCCTGCGGGAGCTGCGGGCCCGCGACGTCCCGATCCGGGAGGACGTCGCGCCGGACGCGCTGCGCCGGAAGCTGCGATAGCGGAGCGGCGGGCGACCCGTTCGCGTCGTCCGAAGGCTCTATCCTCCACGCCGCATGGAATCGCTCGCCCGGCTGCTCCTCGCCCGCCGACTCCCGGCCGCGGCGGTCGTCCTCGCGGCGGCGATCGCGGCCGCCGCGGCGCTCCGCGACCTCGAGTTCGACCTGTCGCTCCAGCCGATCCTCGTCGCGAACGCCGACGAGGAGGCCCGCGTCGCGGAGTTCGAGCGTCGCGTCCCCCCGCGGATGTTCGACGCGATCGTCGTCCTCTCCTGGCCCGAGGCGATCGACCGCCCGGCGCTCGCCGTCGTCGGGGAGGTGACCGCGGCGGCGGCCGAGCGGCCGGAGGTCGAGTCGATCCGGTCCCTGGCGAACACGAGCGTGGTCCCTCCGGGGGCCACGATCCCGATCCCGGTCCCGTTCCCCGGCACCGTGGGGGCGGGCGAGGCGGTCGGCGAGGCGGTCGCGCGCCACCCGCTCCTGGCCCGGCGGCTCCTCTCGGTCGACGGACGCGCGACGCCGCTGGTCGTACGGTTCGCGGTCGACGGACCGGACCGGGGCGCCGCCGTCGACCGCGCGACGACGGCGCTCGTGTCGTGGCTCCGGCCTCGCGTGCCGCCGGACGTCGAGATCGGTGTCGTGGGCGGCGTGGTGATCGAGCGGGCGATGTCGCGGCTGATGAAGCGCGACATGTCGCGGACGCTCCTGCTCGAACTCCTCGCCAGCGTCGTCCTCCTCCCGCTCCTGTTCCGGACCGCGCGCGGCACCGTGCTCCCGCTGTCGGTGGTGATCCTCGCCGTCCTGCTGAGCCACGGCCTGCTCGCCGCGCTCGGGACGACGGTCTCGGTCCTCGACCTCGCGATCCCCGGCCTGATCACGATCATCGGGCTCTGCGACGCGGTCCATCTGATGCATCGGTTCGAGGCGGAGTTCGCCCGCACGCTCGATCGGTTCGGCGCGATCCGCGCCGCGCTCGAGAAGGTCGGGCGAGCGTGCCTCCAGACCTCCGTGACGACCGGGATCGGGTTCCTCTCCCTCCTCGTCTCCGACCACGACGCCGTCCGGAGCTTCGGCTGGAAGTCGGCGCTCTCGGTGGTCGTGACGTTCCTCACCGTCGTCGCCGTGCTGCCGCTCGCCCTCTCGGTCTGGCCGATCCGGCGCCCCTCCCCGCCCGGCCGCGTCGCGCTCCCGTTCCTCCGCGTCGGTCGGCCGCTCGTCCCGCTCGCCGTGACGGCGCTCGTCGTCGTCGTGTCGCTCCTCGGCGCGACGAGGGTGAGCGTCGACTCGCGATGGCTGGAGGAGTTCCCGCCCGACGCGCCCGAGGTCCTCGACCTGCGGGAGTACGAACGACGGTTCCAGGGGATCCTCTGGCTGGAGGTCGAGCTGCGCGGCGCCCTCGACCGCCCCGACGTGCTGCGCGCGCTCGCGGCGCTGGAGCGGACGGTGGTGAGCGAGCCGGACGTCGACACCCGGGAGTCCGTTGCGCTCTGGGTGGCGGAGGTCGCCGGAAACCCTCGGGTCCTGGACGACGTGGCGATCGAACGCGGCGTGCGCTTCCTCCGCCTCGCCGGCGACGCGTTCCCGAGCCACCTCGTCGATCCGACGTTCCGCCAGGGGCGGATCGTGTTCCGGACCGGCGACATCGGGACGCGCCGCTACCTGGAGCTGGCGGAGAGGATCGAGAAGCTGGCTCGATCGCTCCCGGCGGAGGTCCGCGCCTCGGTCGCGGGCTCGATGCGGCTCGCGCACGAGTCGAGCCGTCTGGTCGTCACGACGATGCTCGAGTCGTTCCTCCTGTCTCTCGTCGCGATCACGGCGCTCGTCTCGTTCGCGTACCGCTCCCTCCGCCTCGGACTCGTGTCGATCGTTCCGAACGTCCTCCCGATCGTCGTCGCGCTCGGACTGAACGGCTGGCTCGACATCCCGCTCCGGATCGGCATCGTGATGATCTACGCGCTCGGCCTCGGCCTCGCCGTCGACGACACGATCCACCTCCTCACGCGATTCACCCAGGAACGCGCCGCCCGTCCCGACGCCTCGATCCGCGAGGCGCTCGACGCGGCGCTGCGGCACACCGGCCGCGCCCTCCTCGTCACCTCGCTCCTGCTGTTCGTCGGCGGTCTCTGCTACCTCCCCGCCGACTTCCGATCGATGAAGGACGTCGGCCTCCTCCTGAACGCCGTCGTCGTCACCGCCCTCCTCGCCGACCTGTTCGTCCTCCCCCACCTCATCGCGCCGAGCACGCCCGGTTCCGGGATCGGATCGGGAGTCGGCACCGGGGATCACGCCGACGCGGGGACTCACCGTCCCCGCCGGCCCTCCGCGTGAGCGCCCTCTCTCCTGCTCTCCCCTGCTCTCCCCTGCTCTCGTTGCTCCCCCTTCCGGCCCGCGACTTGCTTCCTCCCCTCCGCCCCGCCCCTCGCGAAGGAGCCACTCCATGTCCCTCCTCCCCTCGTCCATCCTCGCCGCCGTGCTGCTCGGCGGAGTCTCGTCCGGGGCCCCCGGCGACGATCACGTCGAGCGAAAGCGGGCGGAGATCCTCTCCACCGTCGCCGAGCTGAGGTCCCGTTCGACCGACGGACTGTCGGCGGAACGGGCGGCGGAACGTGCGAAAACGCTCGACAGACTGGAGGAGTACGCTCGCCGGGGGGTCTTCCCGCGGAACGAGGCGTTTCCGACTCGCCGCATGCCTTCCTTTTTCGACACGGCCGGCACCCGGTGCGCGATCGCCAACCTGATGGACGAGACGGGGGCGGACGAGCTGGTGCTGCGGCTGGCGGCGCTCGACAACCACGCGTTCCTCTCGGAGTTGACGGAGGAGCCGATCCTCGACGACGTGGAGGAGTGGCTGGTCGCGCATGGCCTGACCCTCGAGGAGGCGTGCTACATCCAGGGGCCGGGGTTCAACGACGACGACCCGCCCGCGCCGCCCGAGACCCCGACCGGCCAGCCGCGGCCGGGGCCGAGCACCGGGGGTCCGGCGACGCCCCAGGGCGGACCGCTGACGACGACGGGCGGCGCGCGGCGGGGGCCGTCGACCGGCGGCGGGCGGAAGCGGCGCGCGTCCGGGCCGACGACGACGTGGGAGTCTTGGTGGAACCTGAACCGCGACGCGTTCGCGGACGTTCGCGCCCGCTTCCACGACGGCCGGGCCGTGACCGGTCCGCAGGCGTCGGAGCACGCGCGGGCGAGGCGTCCGAGCGACGCGCTGATCCGCGACGTCGTGCTGCCGGCGCTCGACCGACTCTCGTCCGCCGACGACGCCATCGCCACCACGGCGCTGATGGCGCGCGCCCGGGTGGCGCACGAGGCGGACGTGGCGGGGATCCGGCTCGCCATCGAGGAGTACCTGCGCGACCCGCACGCGCAGTACCGCGAGTTCGCCGTCCTCGCGCTCGGCGTGAGCGGCGCCCCCGGCGCGGAGGGGACCCTCGTCGACGTCGTGACCGATCGTTCGAGCGGCCGCCGGTTCCTCCGCGAACGGAACCGGATCCCCGAGAAGATCCGGGCGCTCGCCGCGATCGGCCTCGCGCTCTGCGGCGGCCCCGACGCGGCGGACGCGCTGCTCGAAGTCGCGCGGGACGAGAAGGCGTCCCGCGTCGACCTCCGCTCCGCGTCGGTGGTCGCCCTCGGCCTCCTCGGCCGCGATCCGGAGATCCGCGCCCGCGTCCTGCCGGAGCTCCATCGCCTCCTCACCCGCGAGGACGGCCCGACACAGGTCCTCGCGCACGTGCCGCTCGCGCTCGGCCGCATGGCGGACCCGGCGTCCGTGCCGTCGCTCCTCGGGCGCGTCGCGCGCTTCCAGGGGCGGGTCGAGATCCGCCGCTCCGCCGCGCTCGCGCTCGGACGGTTCGTCGACGCCGTCGACGCGGACCTGATCGAGGGCCTGATCGCGTCGGCCCGCCGCGACCCGGACCCGCTCGTGCGGCGGTTCGCGGTCGTGTCGCTCGGACAGCTCGCCGGCGGAGAGGTGCCGCAGGAGCTCGTCGCCCGCCTGAGCCAGTTCCACGTCGACGGCGTGACCGGGTTCTACAAGCAGCAGGACGACCGTCCGTGGCACGCGCTCGCCGCCGGGCTGTTCGCGCGGAGCCGGCCGGGAGCGCGCGGCGACGTGATCGACGCGCTCCGCGCCGAGGTCCGCCGCGGCGGCTCGAGCGACCTGCGCGCCGCGAGCGTGCTCGCCCTCGGGATCGGCGACGACCGCATGGCGGCGGTCCTGATCCGCCAGCGGTTGAACGACTCCGGCAACCCGAAGGTGACGGGATACGCGGCCGAGGCGCTCGGACTCCTCGGCGACGCCGCCGCCGAGCCGCGGCTCCTCGAGCTGGTGCGGGACGGCGGCGATCCGTTCGTGCGGCATCGCGCCGCGACCGCCCTCGGACAGCTCGCGTCGGTCGAGTCGGTGAGCGAGCTGGTGCGCCTCCTGCGCGACACCGGCAACGACGGGATCCGCGGCGCGCTGACGCGGGCGGTCGGCGAGATCGGCGACGTCACGGCGGTCGAGGGGCTCCTCGCGATCGCCGAGGACGAGCGCCAGGTCGACATGACGCGCGCGCGGGCGGTCGCCGCGCTCGGACTGACCGCGCAGGAGTCGGACGCGTCCTGGATCCGGCTCGTCAAGCAGGGGTACAACGACTCGATCGCGACGGACTCGCTCCGGGACCTGCTCGGCGTCTTCTGAGCGTTCCTCCGGAGGGGGGCCGGAACGGCGGATCGGAGCGCCGGCGACGACGAGCCCGTCGCCGGCGCTCCTCCCGTCTCGGGCCGATCCTCCCCCGCCGCCCTCCGGACGGTCGCGGAAGACGCGCGGGGCCGCGGCGCCCGCTCGCGACCACGGCGGATCCTCGACGGACTGCTATCCTGCTCTCCGCCCACTCCCCGCGCGCCGCTCCCCATGCCTCCGTTCCTCGCCCTGCTCCTCACGCTCCTTCCGCCGGGGGTGTTCGACTCCCCGCGGACGATCGACTCCGAGGCGCTCCCGACCGGCGTCCCGCTCGGAGGGATCGGGACCGGACGGCTCGACCTGCTGACGGACGGCGGGATCGGCCACGTCACGATCGGCCCGACCGACCCGTTGATCGAGCGCGTCGACGCGGCGGGGTTCCGGATCGAGGTGCGGGGGGACGACGGCGGGTCGGTCGCGCGCCGCCTGCGGCTGCGCGGAGCGGGCGTCGAGGACGGCGTGGCGCGGGTCCGCTACCGCGGCGTCTTCCCCCGCGCCTTCCTCGAGTTCACCGACCCCGCGCTCCCGGTGGTCGTCACGCTCGAGGCGTGGGCGCCGTTCGTCCCGCACGACGCGGCGAGCTCCTCGTTCCCGGCGATCGGCTTCGACTTCGAGGTGCGGCCGACCGACGGGGCGACGCGGGAGGTGACCCTCTCGCTCGACTGGCCCGAGGGGCTCGCGCTCGAGGCGACGCCGCGGTGGGACGGACGCGGAGACGGCTTCGCGGTCGCGCTCGCGGACGACGGCCGGCGCCTCGACGCCGCCGCGAGGGTCGCCGCCGGAGCTCCCTCGACGCTGCACGCGTGCCTGGCGTGGCACGCGCCCGGCCACGCGTGGAGCGCCCGGGACGCGGACGCGACCGCCGTGGCGCGCCGGTTCCTCGCGGAGCGGGCGACGCTCCACGCCCGGACCGCCGCGTGGCACGACCGGCTGCTCGATCCCGACGCGTGCTCGCTGCCGCCCTGGTTCGGCGAACGGCTCGCGAACGCGCTGGCGCCGATGGTCACGAACACGCGCTGGTTCGCGGACGGCGACTACGGCATGACCGAGAGCGGGACCGAGCTCGGTCGGATCGTCGGGACGATCGACCAGCGGATGGTCTCGCACGTGATGGTGCAGTCGTGGTTCCCCGCGCTCGACGTGGCGGAGCTGTCGATCTTCGCGGAGCAGCAGGCGGCCGACGGGGAGATCCCCCATCACTTCGGGTCGCTCGGCCGGTTCCGCGCGCCGGACGAGGGGTTCCTCGGCTGGCCGGACCTCGCCTGCTCGTTCGTCGCCCAGGTCGTGAAGCACTGGCAATGGACGGGGGACGACGCGTTCGGGACCCGCATGCTCCCGCACGTCGCGCGCGCGATCGAGTGGCTCGACGGACGGGACGCGGACGGGGACGGCATCGCGGACGGCGGGTCGACGTTCGACGACTCGGCGCGCGGCGACGGGTTCTCGTACACCGCGAGCATGCAGACCGCCGCGTACCGCGCCGCCGGCCGGCTCGCCGAACGGTTCGGCGACGCGGCGCTCGCCGCGCGCGCCGCCG
>JAUIEL010000261.1 GCA_030428825.1 bacterium | reverse complement strand
TCGGGAGCCCGTCCGCGCCGACCCGCTCGACCAGCCGCCCGAGGTCGCCGAGGCGGAGGGTCCGCGGGCGCAGGGTCGCGTGGGTCACGTCGCCGAGGTAGCCGAGCGCCTGGAGCCCGCGGCGGCCGAGCTCGGCGGTGACGCGCCCGACCTGGTCGAGCACGCCGATCCTCCCCGGCGGCGGCCGCGAGACCCCGGCGTCCTCGCCGCGGGCGAGGAAGAGCCGCAGGAGGACCTCGAGCCGCCCCTCGACCGGGACGACCTCGACCTCGCGCCCGCCGGCCGCCGCGCCGTGGCGGAGGTCGACCAGCAACGCCATCGTCCCGCCGTCGACGTACTCCGCGGCGGTGAGGTCGAGCACCAGCGGCCGGTCCCCGTCGAGGATCCTCGGCCGGAGTCGCCGTAGCTCGGCCGCGCAGCGCGCGAACGCGAAGCGGCCGGCGAGACGGAGCACGTCGCGCCCCCGCTCGTCCGTCGAGAGCGTGAACTCGAACCCCTCGTTCCGTGCCGCGGCGTCGCTCACGCCGCGAGTCTAGACGGTTCGATCCCCCGGGAGGACCGGTGGCGCGCCCGACCGGACGAGCCGGCGAGCGGGGAGGAACGCCCCTACTTCGCGAGCGCCCAGGTCCGGACCACGACGTCCCGCCGGTCGACGAGCCCGCCGGTCACCCGCGCCAGACGCGAGCCCTCGAAGTCGACCGCGGCGCGCGCCCGGACCGTCTGCTCGCGGAGGCGACGCTCGACTCCCCGGAGGTCGTCGGGGCGGAGGAACGGCGCGGGTTCGGTCGACGCGCTCGGCGTCCCGACCACCGCCCGCAGCGCCTCCACCTCGTGGACGGGCTCGGTCGACGCGACCATCAGGAAGAACTCGGCGCTCCCCTCGTCGTTCAGCTCCCAGGTCGTCTGGGTCCCGTCCGGCGGCCCGAGCCCGGGGAGCCGGTGCCGCTCCCCCGGCGGGACCGGGTTCCGCGGCCGGTGGTCGTCGAGCGGGAAGAGGCAGATCATGTTCCCCGCGTCGTCCTCGTTGAAGACGTAGACCCAGAGCGGGCGATCCCCCTCGACCTCGAGGACGAGCGACTGGCCGCCGCGGACCCGGTCGCCGGTCTCCAACCGGACGTCCTGCTCCCGATCCGAGCGGATCAGCGACGCGACGAGGTCGATCGGGCCCGGCCGCGACTGGTGCCACGCCAGCGCCGCGAGCCCGGCGACGACGAGCGACACGGCGACGGCGAGCACCCGCCGCCGACGCCGGACACGCCGCGTGGCGAACCGGCGCAGCGCGTCGCGCATCTCGGCCGCCGAGGCGAACCGCCGCTCCTTGTCGACGGCGAGCGCGCGGGCGACGATCGACGCGAACGCCGGCGGCGCGCTCGGGAGGAGGCTCGGCAACGGCGGCGCCGGCGCCTCCTCCATCCGGGAGTGGATCTGCGTCGCGGTCTCCCCGTGGAACGGCCAGCTCCCGGTGGCGATCCAGAACAGGAGGACCCCGACCGCGAAGACGTCGGCGCGCGCGTCGGGCGCTTCGCCGGCGAACAGCTCGGGCGCCATCACGACCGGCGTCCCGCCGACCGGCGTGCGGTCCTCCGGGTCGACGACCCGCTCGCGGGCGACGCCGAAGTCGAGGAGCACCACGCGGCCGCCGTCCTCCCGCATGACGTTCGCGGGCTTCACGTCGCCGTGGATCAGCCCGGCGGCGTGGATCGTCTCGAGCGCGTCGAGGAGGTCGATCCCGATGCGCGCCGCCTCGTCCGGCGCGCGCGGACCGTCCTCCCGGACGAGACGGTCGAGCGTCCGTCCCTCGACGTGCTCGAGGCCGAGGCGGAGCTTCCCCTCCTTCTCGTCGATCGAGTGGATCCGGACGATGTGCGGGTGCTCGAGCGAGGCGAGGATCCGCGCCTCCCGGACGAACCGCTCGCGCACCTCGCCGCCGAGGCCGCCGTCCTTCACGACCTTCAGCGCGACCGGCCGGTCGAGCGCCCGGTCGTGGGCGCGAAAGACGCGGCCGTGCGCGCCGGCGCCGAGCTCGTGCAGGATGTCGAAGCCGGTCTCGAGCGGGAGCGCCTCCTTCGGGAGGACCCGCGTCGGGTCCTCGAGGATCGCCTCGCCGACCCCCGACGACGCCCGCTTCAGGGCGGCGAGGAAGCGGACCGACCGAAGGTCGCTCTCACGGAGCGGCGTGTCGCGCGACGCCGCCTCCCAGTCGATCTCCTCCCCGTCCGCGATCGCCGCGAGCAGGTCGGAGACCGTGTCGTCACGGCTCCTCTCGTTCGCCGTCACGACTCATCTCCGCCGCGACCCGCTCGAGCGACCGGGTGACCGCCATGCGGGCCGCGTCCGGCGACGGGTAGCCGCAGTCCGCCGCGATGACCTTGTAGTCGAGGTCGAGCTCGAGCCGCATCAGGAGCGCCAGCCGGGGCTTCTCGTCGAGCTTCCCCACCGCCGCCTCGAACGCCGCGAGGTCCTCGCCGGTGAGCACCTCCGCCAACGGGGAACGGCCCGAGCCCGCCGGCTGGGCGTGCGTCTCCTCCGGCAGCGAGCCGGCCCGCCGGAGCTTCCCCGGGGTCTTGGCGAGGTCGCGGACCCAGTTCATGGCCGCTTGCCGGAGGTAGGCCCAGAACGAACCGATCCCCCGGTGATCGAACCGCTCCAGCGAGCGGAACACCTTGATGCACACCTCCTGCGTCGCGTCCTGCGTGTCGAGGACCCCTCGCGCGGCGGGCGGCAGCCGCCCGTGCAGGAACCGCTCGAGCGGCACGCGATAGCGCCGGAACAGCTCGTCGCGCGCCCCCTCGTCCCCCGACCGGACCCTCGAGAGGAGATCGGCCGTGTTCAGGACGTCGGGGATCGGCGGGTTCGGCGGCGGGGCTCCGGGGTCGGACGAGGTCATCGAGGGCCGATTCTCGGCTCCGGGGCGGCTTCGGGCAAGGGGTCGCGGGCATGGCGTCGGCTCCGGGGGACGTCACCGGAAACGAGCCTCGCGTCGGTTCCGAACGGACGGGCGGGAGATTTCCGCGCCGACGTCACCACTCCCGCTCGAGGCGCGTCACCCGGCCGCTCGCGTTCCAGTCGACCACGAACAGGTTCCCGTGGCGGTCCCACGCGGCGCCGTGCGGAGACAGGAACTCCCCCGCGCGCCACCGCTCGCGCGGCACGGCGTGCTTCGCCCGGAGCGCCGGATCCGGCTGGTCGCCGAGGTGGACGACGACCCGGTCGTCGCGGCCGAGGATCGTCACCCTCCCCGCGAGGTCCGGCACCACGAGGAAGTCGCCGCGCTGCGCCACCGCGCACGGCCGGCGGAGCTCCCCCTCGCCGATCACCGCGAGGTGCCTTCCGTCGAGGGAGAACCGCTGCAGCCGCCCGTTCTCGCGGTCGGCGACGAGGAGGGTCGGCTCGTCCCCACGCCGGTCGACGCCGATCCCGTGCGGCGTCCGGAACCTCCCCGGCTCGGCGCCCGGCCCCCCGATCGTCGCCTTCCACCGGCCCTCGCGGTCGAACCGATGCACGTAGCCGAGCCCGTACCCGTCCGCGACGTACAGGTCGCCGTCCGGCGCCACGCAGACCCCGGTCGGACGGAACGCGTCGGGACGGTCGTACACGCCCGCCTCGTCGGGAGGGCCGATCCGCAGGGTCTCCTCGCCGTCGAGCGTGGCGCGGATCACCGCGTGCAGGCCGGTGTGGCAGAGCCAGAGGAACTCGCGCCCCGCCTCCGCGTCGACGGCGATCCCGTGCAGCCCGGCGCCCCATTCCTCGCCGAACGTGCGGAGGAGCTCCCCGGCGGGCGAGAAGACCATCACCGCCCGAGCGGTGTCGGTCTGGAGGTAGACGTTCCCGTCGGCGTCGAAGGCGATCCCGCCGTGGGTGCTGCCGAGGTCGCCGTCGAGACGCGGCCACGCCCCGTCCCAGCGGTAGGAGTGGCGCCCCTCGCCGAGGAGCGGGGCCGCGTCGGGCGCGTCGTCCGACCCGTCCGCGGCGGGCGACGGCGGCGCGGCGGCGAGGAGGAGGAGGGCCGCGGAGGCGACGGACGGGAGGAGGGAACGGTTCGTGAGGCGCATGGCGCGTCAGGATAGAGGCTTCCTATGATCCCCCTTTCCCTCGAATCCCCGGGAGTCGTCGTGCCCGCGCCCGTCCTCCGCCGTTCCCTGACGCTCCTCACCCTCCCGCTCCTCGCCGCCTCGTGCGCGGCCCCGACCGCCGACCCGGCCCGCGACGCCGCCCCGTGGTCCGCTCCGCCGCTCGCCCGGACGGCGTTCCCGTTCGACACGGAGACCGGGGCGCCGCTCGCGCTCGACGCGCTCTTCGACCGGCTGGCGAGCGCGGACGTCGTCTTCCTCGGCGAGACCCACCTCGACGAGGAGACCCACCGGTTCGAGCACGCGGTCTACGAGGCGCTGATCGAGCGGACCGGCGGCCGGGTCGTCCTGGCGATGGAGATGTTCGAGCGGGACGTGCAGCCGCAGCTCGACGCCTACCTCGCCGGCGACCTCGACGAGCGGACGTTCGTGAAGGAGGCGCGCGCCTGGGGGAACTACCGGACCGCGTACCGGCGTCTGATCGAGTCGGCGAAGCGCGAAGGCCTGCCGGTGATCGCGTCGAACGCCCCCCGGCCGGTGATCCGGAAGATCGGCGGGACGCAGGCCGGCCTCGACGGGCTCGCGCCGGAGGAGCGCGCGCTCCTGCCCGAGGAGATCCACGACAACTCCGCCGCGTACTGGGAACGGGTCGACAACGCGATCCGCGGTCACGCCGGGATGATGGGCGGAGGCGAGGATCGGGAGCGGCGCCTCTCGACCCAGGCGCTCTGGGACAACTCGATGGGCGCGGCCTGCGCGCGGGCGCTCGACGAGTTCCCGGGGTGGGTCGTGCTCCACGTGAACGGCGGCTTCCACTCCTCGTACCGCGAGGGGACCGTGCATCAACTGCTGCTGCGCGCCCCGGACGCCGACGTGGTGACGATCGCGATCGACCCGACCGTCAACGCGGGGGGCGCGTCGGCCGGCGGTCGGGACGACGCGGACGTAGTCGTCCACGTGGAGGCGCGCGCCCGCGACGTCGACGGCGGCTTCCACTCGGTGACGTTGTCGCGCGAGCTCGAGTACCGCCTGCACGTCCCCGCCGACGCGACGGACGACGCGAAGGTGCCGCTCCTGATCTGGCTCGGCGACGACGACCGGACCGCGGCGGACGGACTGGCGCGCTGGCGACGGCGGCTCGGCGACGACTGCGCGATCGCCGTCCCCCGCCCGCTCTGGACCGCGCCGGCGGAGGACCTGCTCGAGGGGGGGACGTGGTTCCGGGACTCCGACTTCTCGACCGACGTCGGCGCGGCGTCGACGGCGGTCGCGCGGATCTGGGGGTACGTCGCGCGGAACCTCCCGGTCGACGGCCGCCGCGTCGTCGTCGCCGGCGAGGGGACCGGGGCGACGATCGCCGTCGCGGCCGCCCTCTACGCGGGATCGATGCCGGTCCGCGCCGTGGCGGTCGCCCCGGCCCGCGCCCGGCGGCTGCGGGACCTCTCGCTCCCGCTCCCCGAGGCGGACGGGACGAAGGCGACCCGGGCCGTCTCGATCGACGTCCGGTCGGACGAGGAGTGGTGGGACGGCGAGCTGGGGCAGTACGAGGCGATCGGCCTCGACGTCCGGCGCGACGCGGCGACGTCCGACCCGTGGAGCGCGGAGGGGGCCCTCGAGGACCGGCTCCGCGAGCGCCTCGGCCTCGCCGCGCGGCCGCCGTCCGCCGCCGGGCCGGCGCACGTCGTCGTCCCGATCGACTCGCCGCGGGCCCGCGCCTGGGCTCGACTCGTGGCGCTCCGACGGGGCGAAGAGCGCGGCGGACCGGTCGCCGTCCTCGGCCCGGACGACCCGGTCCGACCCGACTCGACCCCCCTCCCGCTCGACGTCTCGCCCGCCGCGTTCGCCGCGCCGGGGATGCTGCCGCGCGCGTCGGGCCCGTTCGGCGGGACGACGGTGCTGGTGCTGCCGGAGTCGACCGACGCGGCGACGCGCGCGGCGTGGTTCGCGCTCGAGGAGGACGACCCGCTGAACGCGGCGAGCCGCTTCCACCGGCTCCGCGTCGCCACGCTCGACGGCGAGCGTCCGCTCGACGCGCTGCTCGAGACGCTGCGCGAGGAGCGTCGCACGAACGTCCTCCTCGTCCCCGCCGTCTTCTGCGTCGACGGCACGACGATGCGCCGCATCCGCGACCGCGCCGGGCGGGAGGCGCGCGAGACGATGACGCTGCAGTTCAAGCCCGGCCTCGGCGACCGGATCGCCCGCGCGACGAAGCCGCACCCGTGACCGAGCGGAGGCAGGGCGGCCTGTTCGGCGACGTCCCGCCGCCGCGGAAGGGAGGCGGGCGCGCCCGACCGGTCGAGCCCGCCCCGCCGCGCGCCGAGGACGCCGCGGCCGCCGGGAGGCTCCCGCCGACGATCCGGCTCGGCACGTCCTCGTGGTCGTTCCCCGGCTGGAAGGGGATCGTCTGGAACGGCGAGGCGTCCGACCGGAAGCTCTCGCGGGAGGGGCTCGGCGCGTACGCGCGCCATCCGCTCCTCCGCTGCGTCGGCCTCGACCGGACGCACTACGCGACGATGACCGCCGAGCAGTACCGCGCCCACGCGGCGCAGGTGCCGGACGGCTTCCGCTTCCTCGTCAAGGCGCACGAGGCGTCGACGATCCGGCGGTGGCCCGACCACCCGCGCTACGGCGCGAGGCGGGGCGAGGCGAACCCGCTCTTCCTCGACGCGCGGGCCGCGACCGACGAGGTGGTGGCGCCGACCGTCGAGGGGCTCGGCGACCGACTCGGCGTGCTCCTGTTCCAGGTCGCGCCGCAGTCGCTGAAGGGGGCCGGCGGGCCCGACGGCTTCGTCGACGCGCTCCACGCCTTCCTCGCCGCGCTCCCGCGCGGGCCGCGGTACGCGGTCGAGGTCCGGAACCGGGAGCTCCTGACCGGCGCCTACGCGGACGCGCTCCGGGACGTCGGAGCGCTCCACTGTCTGAGCGTCCACCCGCGCCTCCCGCCGCTCGACGAGCAGGCGCACGCCGCCGGCGTCGACGCGCAGCCCGAGCTGCTGGTCCGCTGGATGCTGCACGCCGGCCTCGACTACGCCGCCGCGGTGGAGCGATACGCCCCGTTCGACCGCCTCGTCGACGAGGACCCGCCGACGCGGCGCGCCGTCGCCGACCTCGCCGCCGTCGCGGCCCGGAAGAGCCGTCCGGTGACCGTCGTGGTGAACAACAAGGCCGAGGGGTCGTCGCCGCTCTCGGTCTTCGCGCTCGCGGCGGAGATCGCCCGGCGCCTCGACGAACCGACCGCCGACCCGATCGTTTAGAGTCGGCCCGCCGCCCTCGTCCGGAACGATCCATGCGCCCCACCACGACCGCACTGCTCGTCGCCGGGCTCGCGTCGCTCGCCGCCGCCGGAGACGGAGCCCCCCCCGACAAGCGCGCCCTGAAGAAGATCGTCCCCGCCTATCTCGAGGCCGACGCCGCGGGACGCGCCGCGATGCGCGCCGACTTCGACCGCGACCTGAGACCGCTGTACGACCGCGAGGTGAAGACCCTCCGCGTCGAGCTGCTGAAGCTCGCCCGCCGCGAGGGGAAGCGCCTCTCCGGGAGCGGCCGGAACTTCTGGTACGACGAGAAGGAGAAGCTCGGCAAGTACATCGTGGAGGGGAAGCCGTCGAAGACGCTCTGGATCGGCCTGCACGGCGGCGGCCTCGGATCCGGCGACGCCGGCGCGATGGCGGCCGGCATGGGCGGCGGTGGCTGGTGGTGGATCTTCCCCGAGGTCCTGAAGAAGACCGAGCGCGGCTGGACCGACTCCGGGACCGAGGAGTTCGTGCTCGAGCTGGTCGAGGCCGCCAAGCGGACCGGCAAGGTCGACCCGAACCGGATCTACGTCAGCGGTCACAGCATGGGCGGCTACGGCACCTGGACGTTCCTCGCCCACCACCCCGACGTCTTCGCCGGCGGCGCCGCGTACGCCGGCGCGCCGACGATGTACTACAAGCGGCCGGGCGCCGAGGAGACGTTCGAGAACATCGACGCGGTCGTCGACGGCGTCCTGCCGAACCTGTTCAACTCCCGCCTGTTCGTCTTCCAGAGCACCGACGACAAGAACGTCCCGCCCGGCCCGAACCAGTTCGCCACGAGGCGCCTCGGCGAGTGGCGGCAGGCCCACCCCGACGGGTTCGACTTCCGCTACGAGGAGGTCGACGACCGCGGGCACGCGGCCCCGAAGGAGGGATACCTCCCGTCGCAGAAATGGGTCGCCGAGCACGAGCGCGTCGCCCGCCCGAGGAAGCTGCTCTGGCAGCCCGTCCTCCCCTGGAAGCGCCAGTTCCACTGGCTCCGGTGGGAGGAGCCGACCCTCCACACGACGATCCGCGTCGAGGCGAAGGAGGGGAACCGCGTCGAGGTCACCACCGAGCGCGGCGAGCCGGACTTCACGACCCTCTCCCTCCTCCTCGGCGAGCCGATCGTCGACCTCGACGAGGAGGTCGTCGTCGTGGTGGACGGCGAGGAGACGTTCCGAGGGAACGTCGAGCGGACCTTCTCGACCCTGCTGATGACCCTCCCCCGCCACGACGAGGAACTCCTCTTCGAAGCAAGGGTCGGCGTGCGATAGGAACGCGTTCGGGAACGTCTGCGCGTTCGCCACGGCGGGGGACGAGACGGGGAGGTGTCTCCGACCCGCTCACGTCCTCGCGCGTTGCGCCCGGGGTGGTCTCCGCGAAGGGACGAG
>JAUIEL010000932.1 GCA_030428825.1 bacterium | reverse complement strand
CCCCCGCAGCCAGGCCGGACCCCTGGTGGCGCTGAACTGCGGGGCGGTCTCCGGGACGCTGATCGAGAGCGAGCTGTTCGGGCACGAGAAGGGGAGCTTCACCGGGGCGACCAAGCGCCACCTCGGGGTGTTCGAGCGCGCCCACGGCGGCACCCTCTTCCTCGACGAGATCACCGAGATGCCGCTCGACCTGCAGGTGAAGCTGCTGCGGGTCCTCGAGACGCGTTCGTTCATGCGGGTCGGCGGCGAGAACGTCGTCAGGTCGGACGCGCGCCTCGTCGCGGCGACGAACCGGGATCCGGAGAAGGCGATCCGCGAGGGGCACCTCCGCGAGGACCTCTTCTACCGCCTCCGCGTCTTCCCGATCATGCTCCCGTCGCTCTCGGAGCGGCCGGGCGACGTCGAGCTCCTCGCGCGCCGGTTCCTCGCCGCGCTGAACGAGGAGAACGGCGTCGAGAAGACGCTCGGCGACGACGCGGTCGAATGGCTCGAGGCGCAGGAGTGGCCCGGAAACGTCCGCGAGCTGAAGAACCTGATGACGCGGGCGTGGATCATGGCCGACCAGGAGATCGGCGTCGACGCGCTCCGGGACCCCGCCCTCGAGGGACCGGCGCCGGCCGCGTCGGGCGGCGGCCCGCGCGAGATCCGCGTGCCGGTCGGCTCGACGATCGCCGAGGCGGAGAAGAAGCTGATCCTCGCCACGCTCGAGAAGTACGGCGGGAACAAGAACACGGCGGCCCGCGTGCTCGGGATCAGCGTGAAGACGCTCTACAGCCGACTGAACGTCTACGCCGCGGCGGAGCAGGCGGGCTGAGGACTACGTCCGCAGCAGGTTCTCCTCCGCGTCCGCGCGCACCTCGTCCTCGATCCGGCGGGCGACGGCGTCCGACTCGGGGCGGACGTCGGCGTCGCGCGGGTCGGTGTCCGCGTCGGGGGGCGCGGCGCGCGCCGGCCGGGGAGCCGCAGCGGGGGCGTCCCGGGCGTCGCCGCGGCGCAGGTCGACCTCGTAGATCGGGACCGGCATCTCGACGGCGTGCTCGTCGAGCGCCGCCTTCACCAGCCGGACCGCCTCGCTCCGCGCCTTCTCGAAGCTGACGTCCGCCTGGTGCACCCACGCGAGGTACCGCACGACGACCGCCGAGTCGCCGAGCTCCTCCACGCGGGCGAGCGGCTTCGGGTCGTCCGCGATCCCCGCCATCTCCTCGAGCGTCTCGCGGCCGATCCGCATCGCGCGCCCGAGGTCCTCGTTCGCCCCGATCCCGATCGCGAAGTCGAAGCGCCGCAGCGGGTTCTCGGTGAAGTTCGTCACCGTCCCCTTGAAGACCGCCGCGTTCGGGATGCGGACGTGGTTGCCGTCGGCGGTCATCAGGACCGTCTGGCTGGACGTCATGCGCAGCACGGTCCCGGTGGTCCCGTCGACGTCGACGAGGTCCATGGCGCCGAACGGCCGCCGCAGGCTGAGGAGGATGCTGGCGAGGTAGTTCTCGAGGATGTCCTTGAACGCGAAGCCGACCGCGAGGCCGAGGACCCCGGCGCCGCCGAGCAGGCCGCCGACGAGGTAGCCGAGCCCGAGGATCCGGAGCGCGAGGACGAGGCCGAGGACGGTCGTCGCGACGGCGAGCGTCTGTCGGGCGAGGCCGCGCAACAGCCTGTTCC
>JAUIEL010000260.1 GCA_030428825.1 bacterium | reverse complement strand
CGATGAACGACCGGAACCACGGCTCGGTGTAGCGGAAGTGGCCGTCGATCTCCCGGGGCAGCAGGTCGTGCGCCTCGCCCATCCGGCGCTTCATCCCCTCGTCGTCGACCCGCAGCCCCCGGGCCCTGGCGGCCGCCGCGTACACCTCGTATCGGGTCGGGGACTCCCGGAACAGGGTGCCGCCGGCGTCGAGGAGGACCGCGCGGGCCCGGTGGTCGTGGCGCGCCATGGCGAAGGTCTACTCGCGCGCCGCGGCCCGGGGAAGCCCTTGAACGGCCCGGGGCGATTTCCCTTCACTATCCGGACTCGAGGGCGGCGCCCAACGGCGCCAGGGAACGGCCGTACGGAACGACTCCGCGGCGCTCCGCCGACCCCGGCGGGGCGCGAGGGACGTTCGGTGCGCGGCGTTCGCGACGAGACGAGGATCGGAAGACGATGACGGTCGACGTGCAGCAGATCCGGGACAAGGTGGCGGAGCAGGCGGACGTGGTCCACCGCATCCGCTCCGAGGTCGGGAAGGTGGTGGTCGGGCAGGAGACGATGATGTCGCGCCTGCTCGTGGCGCTCCTGACCGGCGGGCACATCCTGCTCGAGGGGGTCCCCGGCCTCGCCAAGACGCTCACCATCAAGTCGCTCGCCGACGTGATCGACACCGGGTTCCGGCGGATCCAGTTCACGCCCGACCTCCTCCCGGCCGACCTGATCGGGACGATGGTGTTCAACCCGCGGGAGGGGTCGTTCACGACCAAGCGGGGGCCGATCTTCACCAACTTCGTCCTCGCCGACGAGGTGAACCGCGCGCCGTCGAAGGTCCAGTCGGCCCTCCTCGAGGCGATGCAGGAGAAGCAGGTCACGATCGGCGACGAGACGTTCGCGCTCGACCCGCTCTTCCTGGTGATGGCGACCCAGAACCCGATCGAGCAGGAGGGGACCTATCCGCTCCCCGAGGCGCAGGTCGACCGGTTCATGCTGAAGGTGACCGTCGACTATCCGAAGCCGGAGGAGGAGCGGCGGGTCGTCGACCTCGCGGTCGACGGGACCGCGCCGAAGGTGAGCGCCGTGGCGACCGGGGCGGACGTCCTCGCCATGCGCGAGGTGGTGTCGATGATCTACGTCGACGACAAGGTGAAGGACTACGTGCTGTCGCTCGTCCGGGCGACGCGCGAACCGAAGGCGTTCGGGCTCGCCGACCTCGAGCCGCTCCTCGAGTACGGCGCGTCGCCGCGCGCCTCGATCTTCCTCGCCCTCGCGGCGCGGGCGCTCGCGTTCCTCGAGGGGCGGGGGTACGTCACGCCGCAGGACGTGAAGGACGTCGCGCACGACGTGCTGCGTCACCGGGTCGTCCTGACGTACGAGGCCGAGGCGGAGGAGGTCGGGCCGGACGCCGTGATCGACCGCCTGCTCGGCGAGGTGCCGGTCCCCTGAGCGATGGCCGCTTCGTCGAACGAGCCGAGCGTCGCCGAGATCGTCCAGAAGGTCCGGCGCATCCAGATCGTCGCCAGCCGCGCGGTCGACGACCTGTTCGCGGGGGAGTACCACTCGGTCTTCCGCGGCCGCGGCATGGAGTTCGACGAGGTCCGCGAGTACCAGCCGGGGGACGAGGTCCGGACGATCGACTGGAACGTCACCGCGCGGAACGGGGCGCCGTTCGTGAAGCGGTACCGCGAGGAGCGGGAGCTGACGGTCCTGTTCGTCGTCGACGTCTCGGCGTCGGGGGTGTTCGGGTCGAAGGACCGCTCGAAGCTCGAGCTCGCGGTCGAGGTCGCCGCGCTGCTCATGTTCTCCGCCCTGAAGAACAACGACAAGGTCGGACTGATCCTGTTCGCGGGGGACGTGCTCCGGTACCTCCCGCCGCGGAAGGGGAAGGCGAGCGTGCTGCGGCTCCTCCGCGAGCTCGTCGCCGCGCGTCCGGTCGCCGGCGAGACGCGCGTCGACGCCGCGCTCGAGTTCCTGACCCGGGTCCAGCGGCGGAAGGCGGTCGTCTTCCTGGTGAGCGACTTCCTCGGCGACGGCTGGGAGCGTCCGCTCCGGATCGCCCGCGCCCGGCACGACGTCGTCGCGATCACCGTCGACGACCCGCGCGAACGTGCGCTCCCGGACGTCGGGTTCGTGACGCTCGAGGACGCGGAGACCGGCGAGCGCGTTGAGGTCGACCTCTCGCACCGCGGGCTCCGGACCGCCTTCGAGCGGCGGGCGCGCGAGCGCGAGCGGCGACTCGAGGAGGCGCTGCGAAGGACCGGGGTCGACCGCCTCCCGGTCCGGACCGACGAGCCGTACCTGAAGAGCCTGCACCGGTTCTTCCGGATGCGCGAACGGAGGATGCGGTGACGCGCCGCGGACGACCCGGCCGGCGGCGGAGCGGCGGCCCGATCGGGGTGCTCGCGCTCCTGTGCGCGTGCGCGCCCGTCGAGCGGGAGGCGGCGCCGACCGAGGGCGGCGACGCCCGGAGCGTCACGGTCGAGCGGGGGCCGGTGGCGGTGACGCTCTCGCTCGAGCCGAAGGAGCCGCGCCTGTCGGACGAGCCGCGCCTCACGATCGACGTCGCGGCCGAGGACGGGGTCGAGGTCGAGATGCCGCCGTTCCGGGACGCGGTCGGCGGGTTCGACGTCTCGTCGTTCGAGGAGCCGCCGCCTCGCGTCGAGGGGGGGCGCGCCGTCGTCCGCCAGCGGTACCGGCTCGAGCCGCGGCAGGCCGGCCCGCACGTCGTCCGGCCGTTCACCGTCACCTTCGTCGACCGGCGACCGGAGGGGGACGGGGAGGAGCACGAGCTCGCGACCGAGCCGTTCGAGGTCGAGGTCCGATCGTTGATCACCGCCGAGGCGCCGACCCTCGACGATCTGGCGCCGCCGCGCGGGGTCGAGCGCCTGAGTCCGCCGAACGCGTTCCCGCTCCGGACGACCGCGTTCCTGCTCGGCGGCGCCGCGGCGGCGGCGGCGCTGCTGCTCCTGCTGCGCCGGCGGCGGGGGCCCGAGGTCGCCGAGCGGGCGCTCACGCCGACCGAGCTCGCCGAGCGCGAACTCCGCGCGCTGCTCGAGGACGACCCGCTGGCGCGCGACGAGCTCCCGACGTTCTACGTCGAGCTGACGGGCGTCGTCCGCCGCTACATCGAGCGCGAGACCGGCGTCCGCGCGCCCGAGCAGACGACGGCGGAGTTCCTGCGGGAGATGAGGACGCACGAGGCGTTCGACTCCGAGGCGCGACGGCGGCTGCGGGAGTTCCTGGAGTCGGCGGACCTCGTCAAGTTCGCGGCCGTCCGTCCGCCGCGCGAGGACGTCGAGGAGAGCTTCCGCCGGGCGCAGGAGTTCGTCGGGCTGCCGGGGACCCTCGCGCTCCGGCCGGCGGGAGGGGGAGCGTGAACGCACTCCGGCTCCACGATCCGCTCTGGCTCGCCGCGCTCGTGCCGGTCGTGCTCGCGTTCGCCTGGTCCGTCCGGGCGCGCCGCCGCCGCGCGATCCTCTTCTCGTCGCTCGCGGACGTGAAGGGGCTCCCGAAGGGGCTCGCCGCCCGCGCGAAGCCGCTGCTCGACGTCGTCCGGCTGCTGGCGCTCGTCCTGGTGGTCGTCGCGCTGGCGCGGCCGCAGCGCGGGCTCGAGCAGTTCCGCGTCCGGACCGAGGGGATCGCGATCGGCCTCGTGATCGACCGGTCCGGCTCGATGGAGGCGCTCGACTTCGTCGACTCGGACGGTCAGCGGATCAACCGGCTCGCCGCGGTGAAGGAGGTGGTGGGGCGGTTCGTCGAGGGGGAGGACGGCTCGCCGCTCGGCGGCCGTCCGGACGACAAGATCGGGCTCGTCGTGTTCGGCGGCTACCCCGAGGCGCGGTGCCCGCTGACGCTCGACCACGACGCGCTCCTGTCGATCCTCGACGAGGTGCGGATCCCCGGCGAGGGGCTGACGCACGCCGAGCGCCGCCAGCGCGAGCGGTTCCTCGAGGACGAGGCCGCGACGGCGATCGGAGACGCCCTCGCGCGCGGCGTGCTCCTGCTGGAGAACGCGGAGGCGGAGAGCCGGGTCCTGATCCTCCTCTCGGACGGCGAGCAGAACGCGGGGGTCCTGGCGCCGCTCACCGCCGCCGAGCTCGCGGCGTCGGCCGGGATCAAGGTCTACACCATCGGCATCGGCTCGACCGGGCTCGCGCCGTTCCGCCAGGTCGACCAGTTCGGGCGCGCGATCCTCCGCCAGCAGCAGGTGATCCTCGACGAGGAGACGCTCCGCGCGATCGCCGAGAAGACCGGCGGGGCGTACTTCAACGCCCGGAGCACCGAGGCGCTCGAGCGCGTGTACGACGCCATCGACGCGCTCGAGAAGACCGAGGTCGAGAGCCTCGTCTACACCGACTACAAGGAGCTCTTCCCGCTCCTCCTCTGGCCCGGCATCGTGCTCCTCGTGCTCGAGGCGCTCCTGCGCGCCACCCGCTTCCGGAGCCTGCCGTGATGGACGTCTCGTTCGGCGATCCGGGTCGACTGTACGCGCTCTGGGGGCTCGTGCCGCTCGCGCTCCTCCTCCTCCACGGCCGCCGCCGGCGGGAGCGCGCCGCGGCCGCGCTGCTCGACGCGCCGATGCGGGAGCGGCTCGCGCCGGCGCGGCGGGGCGTGCGCGGCGCCCTCCCCGGCCTCCTGTCGGTCGTCGGTCTCGCGCTCCTGGTGGTCGCCGCGGCGCGCCCCCGGTTCGGGACGGTCTACGAGAAGGTCCAGCAGCGCGGCGCCGACCTCGTCGTCGTGCTCGACGTGTCGCGTTCGATGCTCTCGCGCGACGTCCACCCGAGCCGGCTGGAGCGTTCGAAGGCGTACGTGCGGGACCTGTTGGAGCGCGCGGGCGGGCACCGGGTCGGGCTCGTCGTCTTCGCCGGCCGGCCGGTCGTCGCCTGCCCGATGACCGCCGACCTCGCGTTCTTCGAGGCGGTCCTCGCGGACGTGTCGCCCGACAGCGCGCCGCGCGGTGGTACGGTGATCGGCGACGCGATCCGGCGCGCGGTCGACGTGCTCGACCCGATGCCGGACCGCGACCAGGCGTTCGTGCTGATCACCGACGGCGAGGACCAGGACTCGTTCCCGCTCGAGGCGGCGGCCGTCGCGGCCGAGCGCGGCGTGCGGATCTTCACCGTCGGCATCGGGGATCCGGACGAGGGGGCGCGCATCCCGCTCGACGAGGAAGACGCGGCCGGCGGGGCGCGCTTCGTGAGGTTCGACGGAGAGGACGTGGTCTCGCGCATGGACGAGGAGCTGCTCCAGGAGATCGCCCGCGAGACGCGCGGGGCGTACGTCCCGGCCCGGACCGGCACGTACGACCTCGGCGAGGTGTACGTCGAACACCTGTCGAACCTCCGGGCCGGCGCGCTGCGCGAGGAGGAGCGACGGCGCCAGCGCGAACAGTTCCAGCTCTTCGCCGGGCTCGCCCTGGCGTTCCTGCTCGCCTCGATGCTCGTCCGGCCGACGGTCCGCCGCACGGCGGTCGTCGCGGCGACGCTCCTCCTCGGCCTCTCGATCTCCCCGACGAGCGCGGCGGCGGAGGATCCGGATCGCGCGGGAGTCCAGGTGTTCAACGGCGCGGTCGACCTCCTCGAGCGGGGCGATCTCGACGCGGCGGCCGAGCGGTTCGGCGAGGCGGCGAAGCTCCTCCCGGACCAGCCGCTCGCGAAGTTCGGGCGGGGGGTGGCCGAGCAGCGGCGCGGCGCGCTCGACGTGGCCGAGTCGAACTACGCGGCGGCGGCGCGGAGCGGGGACGCGCGTGCCACGGCCTGGTCCCGCTACAACCTCGGCACGGTCGAGGTCGAGAACGCGAAGGCGGCGTTTGGCGGTCCGGCGGAGGAAGCCGTCGGGGACGCGCGGAAGGAAGGGACGGCGGCGATCGAGCGGGCGATCGGAGAGTTCCGGGCCGCGCTCCGGGTCGACCCGACGTTCGAGGACGCCCGGTACAACCTCGAGCTGTTGCGGGTCTGGTTGAAGCACGTCCGGGACGTCTGGGCGAGGAAGGACGCCGAGAGGGAGGAGCAGGAGCCGCCGGAGACCCCGCCCGACCCGGCGGACCTCCTGGAGGGGCTGCTCGACGACCAGGTCGTGCTGGAGGACGAGGCGCGCGAGTCGCCCGAGGAGGCGGCCGCCCTCGCCGCTCGCCAGGAGGCGCTCGGTCCTCGGATCGACGAGGTTCGGGAGGCGCTCGAGGGGCAGCTCGCGGAGGCGGCCGGGAAGATGACGGAGGCGCTCACGGCGCAGGGCGGGCTCGGCCCGAACGGGGAGCTCCCGCCCGAGGCGACCGAGCAGCTCGCGACGGCCCGCGAGGCGCTCGTGACCCCGCTCGCGAAGGCGGGCGAGGCGTCCGGTCGCGCCGCGGCGGCGCTCGCGGCGGGGGACGCGGCGGCGGCGGAGCAGGCGCAGCAGGGCTCGAAGGAGGGGCTCGGCACGGTCTGGGCCGCGCTCGCGGACTTCCCGAGGGCGCTCGAGCGGGCGATCGAGGGGGAGGAGAGCGTGATCGAGCGGACCGACGCGCACGTCGCGGAGGGGCCGGCGGCGGCGACGGCGGCGCTCGGCACGGCGGCGCGCCAGGGTCTGGTCGGGCTGGCGGCGGCGGTGCTCGGTTCGAAGGGAGAGGCGACCCGCGCGAGGATCGAGGCGGCGCTGGCCGAGCCGATCCCGGACGAGGCGGACGACGCGACCCGGCAGCAGCTCGAGCAGCAGCGGGCGCAGGCCGAGGCGATGCTGCCGATGCTCGAGAAGGGGGTCGAGAACGCGCCGAAGATCGTCCCCCTGGTGCGGGAGGCCGTCGACCACCTCCGCGCCGGCGCGTTCGACGAGGCGCGTCCGGTCGAGGAGGAGATCCGTCGCCTGCTCGAGGAGATTCGCGCGCTCCAGCCGCCGGACGACCGGGACTCCGAGTCCCAGCCGCAGGGGCAGCCGGGGGAGGGAGACGAGTCGGAGGACGGCGAGGAGGATCCCGAGGAGGGCGAGTCGAACGACGAGTCCGAGCCGCAGCCGGGGGAGGACGAGCCGCAGCCGTCCGACGATCCGTCGTCGTCCGAGGACCCGTCCGCGTCGGAGCCGACGCCGGAGGACCCCGGCCGGCTCACGCCGCAGGAGATCCGGTCGCTCCTCCAGCAGGCGCTCGCACGCGAGCGGGAGCTGAAGGAGAAGGAGAAGGCGCTCGAGCGCGTGCTGGCCGTCCCGGTCCCGGTGGAGAAGGACTGGTGATCGGCGCGCGGGCCCTCTCGACGGCGTTCGCGGTCGCGGCGTTCGGGTTGCCGGCGTTCGCGGTCGCGGAGACGCCGCACATCGTCACCAAGGTCGACCGGACGCGCGTCTACCTCGGCGACGACGTCCGGTACACGGTCGAGCTCCGCGAGTTCGAGGCGGACGAGGAGCCGCGACTGAAGGGGTTCGAGTCGTTCGAGGTCCGATACCTCGGCGCGTCGACGAACAGCCAGGTCGTGACCCGGTTCGTGCAGGGACGGCGGGTCGTCGACGCACGGCGGGGGATCGTCCACTCGTACGAGCTGACGCCGCTGCGGGCGGGCGAGCTCCGAATCCCGTCGCCGACGGCGGACGCCGACGGCGAGGAGGTCCGGGGCGACCCGATCGACCTGGTCGTGATCGCGCCGTCCGATCAGGAGTTCGTGAAGCTCCACGCGTCGGTCGAGCGGAGCGGCACCTATCCGCTGCAGCCGTTCACCGTCGAACTCCGCGTCCTGGTCCGGAGGCTCCCGCCGCCGTACCAGGACGACGACCCGCTCGCGTACCTCGACGCGGCGCCGCGGCTCCGCGTGCCGTGGGCCGAGCCGCCGGACGGCGTCGAGGCCGCGCGCGAGCTGTCGAGCTGGCTCACCCCGCACCTCGCCCAGCCGCGTGGGATGCAGCCGCGGGTCGGCTTCACCGTCAACGACCTGACGTTCCGCGGCAACGACCTCTTCTCGCTGATGGACCGGCCCCGCGCCGCGATCTTCGACCTGCAGGGCCGGGTCGCGACCGCGACCGACGTGGCCGGGGTTCCGGCGCTCGCCGGCCGCGCGGACGAGTACTTCGTCTACCGGCTCCGCCGGCGGTTCGTCCCGCTCCGCTCGGGGCGGATCGAGTTCGAGCCGTCGTCGGTCCGGGGCTCGTTCATCGTCGACGTGAAGGACCGGCGCGGCGTGACCGAGGACGTCTTCGTCCGCGGCGGCGGCCTGACGGTCGAGGTCGACGACGCCCCCGAGGAGGGGCGGCCGGCGGCGTTCGACGGGGCGTTCGGGACGCGGTTCACGGTCCGCGCCGACGTCGAGCCGCGTCGGGCCCGCGTCGGCGACCCGCTCGTCCTGACGCTCGAGATCGAGGGGCGCGGCAACGTCGACGAGGTCGGCGCGCCGGACCTCGCCGCGCGGCCGGCGTTCGCCGAGGCGTTCCGGATCGAACCGCCGACGGTCGAGCGGAAGGGGGCGACGCTCTCGGCGCGGTACACGCTGCGCGCCGCGACGGCCGACGTCGACCGGGTCCCGCCGATCGCCTTCTCCTGGTTCGACCTCGACGCCGAGGCGTACCGCGAGACGTCCTCCGCGGCCGTCCCGATCGAGATCGAGGAGATCGCCGCGCTCGGCGCGAACGACATCGTCCGGTACGGCGAGGACGCCGACGCGCGCGACCCGACGCGGGCGGAGGGCCTGTTCGGGAACCTCACGGACTCGCGTCTGGTCGAGGACGAGCGGGTCTCGGGGACGGTCGCGGCCGCGGCGCCGGCCGTCTCGCTCGTCGCGTACGCGCTCCTCGCCTGGCTCGTCGGGCGGCGCCGGCGACTCGCGGGCGACCCGGTGCGGACGCGGCGTCGGACCGCCGGCGAGCGCGCGCTGAGACGCGCCGCCGCCGCGAGGGACC
>JAUIEL010000259.1 GCA_030428825.1 bacterium | reverse complement strand
CCTCCGCGGTCGCCGCGGTCGCCGCGGCCTCCGCGGTCACCGCGGTCACCGCGATCGTCGTCGCGCCCGCGACCCCGGCCGCGCGGCCGGTCGTCGCCGCCCGCCGCCTCGCCGTTCGAGTCGCCGCCCTCCATCGTCGCCTTCCGCGACAGCTTGATGCGGCCGGTCGGGTCGACGTGGATCACCTTGACCTTGACGACGTCGCCGAGCTGGACGACGTCGGTGACGTCGCGCACGAACTCGGTGTCGAGCTCCGACACGTGGCAGAGCCCCTCCTGGCCCGGCGCGATCTCGACGAAGGCACCGAAGTCCTTGATCGAGATGACCTTCCCGTCGAAGGTCTGGCCGACCTCGACCTCGGCGGTGACGGCGCGAACGAGGGTGACCGCGGCCGACACGATCTCGCCCGAAGGTCCGGAGACCAGGACGACGCCGTCGTCGTCGACCTCGATGTTGGCGCCCGTGTCGTCCTGGATCGCCTTGATCTGACGGCCGCCGGGGCCGATCAGGATTCCGATCTTCTCGACCGGGATCTTCAGGCGCTCGAGGCGCGGCGCGTACGGCGAGACCTCCTTGCGCGGCTCGGCGATCGCCTCCGTCATCTTGTCGAGGATGTGGAGCCGACCCTGCTTCGCCTGCTCCAGCGCCTCGGTCAGGATCTCGACGGTCAGCCCGCCGACCTTGATGTCCATCTGGAGCGCCGTGATGCCGTCGCGCGTCCCGGCGACCTTGAAGTCCATGTCGCCGTTGTGGTCCTCGGACCCCGCGATGTCGCTCAGGATGCTGTACTTCTTGCCGTCCATGACGAGGCCCATCGCGACGCCCGCGACCGGCGCCTTGATCGGCACGCCCGCGTCCATCATCGACAGGATCGAGCCGCAGACGGTCGCCATCGACGACGAGCCGTTCGACTCGAGGATGTCGGAGACCGAGCGGACGGTGTACGAGAACTCCTCGCCCTCGGGCATCACCGCCGACACCGCGCGCTCGGCGAGCGCGCCGTGGCCGATCTCGCGACGCCCCGGCCCGCGGATCGGGCGGCACTCGCCGACCGAGAACGGCGGGAAGTTGTAGTCGAGGTAGAACCGCTTCCGGAAGTTCTGCATCACGTTCTCGACCCGCTGCTCGGCGTCGCCGGTGCCGAGGGCGGTCGTCACGAGCGCCTGCGTCTCGCCGCGGGTGAAGACGGCCGAGCCGTGCGTGCGCGGGAGGATCCCGAGCTCGACCGAGATGTCGCGGATCTCGTCGTTCTTCCGGCCGTCGACCCGGCGGTTCTTCGAGAGGATGATGTCGCGCTCGGCGCGCCACGACATGTCGGCGAACACCTTCTTCGCCTCCTTCGCGACCGCCTTCAGCTCGTCCTCGTCCTCGATCCCCTTCGTCTCCGCCTCGACGGCGGCGTCGCGGAGCTCGTCGACGGCGGCGTAGCGCGCCAGCTTGCCGTCGGTCTGGAGCGCCTTCTTCAGCTTCGCCTCGAGCTTCTTCATCCGCTTGACCATCGCGGCGTCGAGCTCGGGCGGCACGAACTCCTGCTTCTCCTTGCCGCAGTGCTCGATCAGCTCGTCGATCATGTCGACGATCTCGCGGATCGCCTCGTGGCCGAACTGGATCGCGTCGACGATGTCCTCCTCGGAGATCATCTTCGCGCCCGCCTCGACCATCACGACCGCCTCGCGCGAGCCGGCGACGACCAGGTCGAGGAGCGACTTCTCCCGCTCCTCCGTCGTCGGGTTGATCACGAACTCGTCGTCGACGAGCCCGACGCGGACGCCGGCGATCGGCCCCTGGAACGGGATCGAGGAGATCGAGAGCGACGCCGAGGCGCCGCAGAGCGCGAGGACGTCGGGGTCGTTCTGCGGATCGGCCGACAGGAGCGTGCCGATCACCTGGACGTCCTGGCGGTAGCCGTCCGGGAAGAGCGGCCGGATCGGTCGGTCGATCTGCCGCATGGTGAGGATGTCCCGCTCGGACGGGCGCCCCTCACGCTTGATGAACCCGCCCGGGAACTTCCCGCCGGCGGACATCCGCTCGCGGTACTCCACGGTGAGCGGGAAGAAGTCGATCCCCTCCCGAGCCTTCGCGGACTGCGCGGTCACCAGGACCACCGAGTCGGCGTAGCGGACGACGACGGCGCCGTCGGCCTGCTTCGCCAACGTGCCGGTCTCCATCGAGAGGATCCTCCCCCCGATCTGCTTCTCCACCTTGTAGTGCGTCAATGAACTTCCTCTTCTCTGGAAACGACCGGCGCGCTCGGAGACCGCGGGCTCTGGGGTCTCTCACGAGAGAATCCGAAAACTACGGTGCGCGCGCCGGCGCTCTGGGGTTCTCCTCCGGCACTTCCGGAACGGGAGACACCCCGAATCAACTGGACGTGGGTTCCCTAGCGGGGCACGCCACGGTCCGCCGCGGCGCGCGGAGTGAAGGGGGGATCGGAGAGGGGGCGGGAGCCTCGGCTCCCGGGGGCGACGGACGGAGTCGCGTCTTCGGCATCGACGACGCCTTCAGCGGCGCAGTTCGAGCCGCTTCAGCATGTCGCGGTACTTGTTCTCGTCCGTACCACGCAGGTAGCGGAGGTACTTCGACCTCCGCCCGACCATCATCAGCAGTCCACGACGCGAGGCGTGATCCTTCTTGTGCGTCTTCAGGTGCTCCGTGAGCTGCCGGATCCGCGTCGTGAGAATCGCGATCTGGACTTCGGTGGAGCCCGTGTCGCTGTCGTGCTGCTTGTAGGCGTCGATGATCTTCGCCTTGTCTGCGACGGTCAGGGTCATCTTGGTGTCCGCCTGGTGACCCGCTCCCGGCCACCCGATCCTCTTCACTCAGTTCGTATTCGCGGGGGAGCCTAACGACTCTCCTCCGGCGACGGAAGCGTCTTGCGGCGAGTTTTCCCCTCCGCGTCGACGACGGGCGCCCTCCGTCAGGTGCGTCGCGCCGGGAGACCGGCCAGCAGCCTCGCGACGTGGCGCCGCAGGAGCTCGTCCAGCGTCCCCCGCGGGAGCGTCCGATCGGCCGCGTACTCGACCTCGTACGTAAGCGGAAGATGCTGCTGGAAAAGGGTTTCCCCGTCCTGGCCGTCGACCAGCGTCGCCGTGGTGTCGATGCGGTAGACGGCGGGACGGATGCCCGGCACGACCTTCACCGACGCGACGTCGATCTCGAGGTACGCGTCCGCCGGCAGCACGCCCTTCAGCGCGCCGAGGGGCGCCGGCCCGGTCCCTCGCTCGCGCGCGGCCGGGAGGATCTCGGCGAGCCGCGACTCGACGTGCCCCGGGTGGAGCGGGGTGTACCCCTTCTCCATCAGCTCGTCGTACGCGTGCTCGACCAGGAGCCGCCCGTCCGCCGGGGAGAAGTTCGGGACGGACGCCGGCGGGAGGACCGCCAGCTCGATCGCCGCCTGCGGATCGAGGCGCGTGCTCCGGTACGGCGGCGGCGCGTCGTACGGTCTCGGCGGCGTCCCCGCGCAGCCCGCCAGCCCGATCAGCAGGGCGGCGCAGGCGGTCGGGACCTCAATCCTCGGTGCTCTGGTGGGCACGGTTCCACTCCTCCTCGAACCTCTGGCGTCGACCGGCGCGGTCGAGCGCGCGGGCGAGCCGCCGACACGACTCGCAGGTCCCGCACGGCCGATCCCGGCCCTCGTAACACGACCAGACGAGCGCCAGCGGCGCGTCCAGATCGTATCCCAGCCGAACGATCCCCTCCTTGTCGAGCCCCGCGGTCGGGGAAACGACGCGGACGCCGTTCCGGGTGGAGAGCGCGAGCGCCGCGTTCGTCCGATCGACGAACTCCCCGGAGTTGTCCGGGAACGTCGCCGCCTCCTCCCGGTTGAACCCGACCACGACGGAATCGGCTCCGAGCCCCTCCGCGAACGTCGCGGCCACGGCGACGAACAGCCCGTTCCGGTTCGGCACCCAGACCGCCGCCATCGAGTCCGCCGCCGCCCCCGCCGCGTCGTCGAGGGACGCGTCGTCCGGGCGCGGCATCGCGGCGTCCGGATCGACGAGCGCCGTCCCGGTCACGTCGGCGAGGAAGTCGAGCGAGACCGTCCGGTGCGGCACGCCGAGCGCCGCGGCGACGCCGCGCGACGCCTCGAGCTCGCGCGCCGCGGCCCGCTGCCCGTAGTCGACCGCGAGCGCGAGCGCGACGCCGACCTCGCGGTGCGCGGCGGCGGTCGCGACGGTCGAGTCGAGGCCGCCCGAGAGGAGCGCGACCGCGGTCATGGCGTGGTGTCGAAGGTCATCGTCTCCGAACGCGACAGCCGCCGGTGCGCCCGCTCGACGTCCGAGAACGTGAACGCGTCGAAGTCGAAGCCGACCGGCATCTCGATCGCCTCGACCGTCACCTCGACCTCGCCGACCTGATCGAACGGGTCGAGCGCGAGGTTCGGGAACGCGAACGCCCCCGGCGCCAGCCCCGCCGCGTCCCCGTCGACGAGGACCGTCCACCGGACGTCGGCGCCGACCGGCCGGAGGACGACGCGCGCGAGCGACCTCCCCGCCGCGAAGTCCTCGCTCCCCCCGCTCGTGTCGAACTGGATCACCAGCGGGTGGGACGTGCCGATCTCCTGCTGGACCAGCGGCACCTTCGGCAGGCGGATCGGCTCGGCGGTCTTCGCCTCGGTCTCCGGGATGAAGTCGAGCGCCGCGCGGTGCCGCGTCAGCCGGGTGGTCAGGGTCTCCGCCGCCTCGATCTCCAGGCGGAACGTCCCCTCCAGCTCCGCCTCGCTCGGCGGCAACGGCGTCGTCCCGGCCGTCGGCTGGAACAGCAGCTCGTACGCCGGATCGACGTCCGGAAGCGCCTCGTTCTCCCAGAGCGACGGCGGGATCGGCGCGAACAGCGTCCGGAGGCCTCCGCCGGGGAGGATCGGCATCGGAGAAAACGAGACCGGGAAGACGTCGGGGAGCCCCGGGAGCGTCCCGACGAGGCGGGCGACGGTGACCTCCGCCGGGGGCAGCGTGATCCCCGCGGCCGTGACGTCGGCCTCTGCGATCACCGTGTTCGCGAACGACTGCGCGAAGTCCATGGTCCCGCCCGGCTCCAGGTAGTCGAACCCGAGCGACAGGTCGTCCGTCCGCGCGAGGACCGAGCTCTGCTGATGGACGTAGATCTCCGCCCCGTCGTGCTCCATGCTCGCCACGACGAACGGCCGCGCCGGCTCGACCCGGAGGTACGTCTCCGTCCCGTCGTCGAGCTCGTCGACGAAGAAACGCGAGTCCGCGACGGTCGGGTTCTTCCCCGACGCCGGCCGCCCCGAACTCGCCGCGCTGGCGACGAACGCCTCGGCCGGGTCGGCGCCGATGTTCGGGACGTCGTTCGACGTGAAGACGCCGACCTGGAGGCGCGGGAGGTCCGTCTTCTCCAGGACGAGCCCGACGCCGGCCGCGTCGCCGAACGCGGGGTTGGCGAACCCGGCGACCGTGAACGGGTCGTACCCCGCCTTCGCGGCGGTCAGGAGCACGCGAACCCCGAGGCCCGACGTGTCCGGGAAGACCGCCTCCCCCTTCTTCCCGGTCTTCTTCACCATCGGGGTGTTCCCGACGTCGAACGGGAACGTGTCGAGCCGGACCTCGACGTTCTTCAGCGGGAGGAGCGTGTCGGCGGCGACGACCCGCACGCGCAGGTGCTCGAGGGCGGTCGGTTCGAGCGGACCGCCGAGCGAACCCTCGAAGTGGATCGCCCCGGCGTCCGGCGCGCGGACCACGCGCTGGTTCCCGACGATGTCGGTGATCGAGAGCTCGTCGATCGGGAGCGGGAGGAAGCGCGGTCCGGCGCCGAGCTCGCCGCCGGGGACCGCCGCGACCGGCGTCCCGGTCATGAAGAAGAGCTCGTCGTCGTTCACCGAGGCCGGCCCGCCGAGCGCCAGCGCGTCGAGCGTCGACGGCAACGCGGCGCCGTTCACGACGGCGCGGAGCGCGGAGATCGTCTCGGTCGCCGTCCCGTAGATCGCCGGCGAGGCGAGCACGGTCCGGAACTCGTACGGCGCGTCCTCCTCGCTCGGCGGCCCGAAGACGACGTCCGGCTCGGACGTCTTCACGAACACCCGGGGGAGCTCGAGCGGACCGACCGGGGAGCGGAGCTTCCCACGCTCGGCGAACGCGCCGATCACCATCGGCCGAGGCGGGAAGAAGTCGTCCGAGTCGACGAACGCCGCGCTGTCCGGCCCCTTGCCGAGGTTCACGTCGAACGGCACCTTCCCGGCGCCCTTCTCTTTGGTGAACGCGCGCGCGGCCGACGTCCCGCCCCCCTTCGGCTGGAAGAAGAGGATCGTCGTCGAGTCCGCGTTCGGCGTCCCGCTCGGCACCTTCACGTCGGCCCGGAAGCCGGAGAGGTTCTCCTGGGTCAGCGACCCCTCGAACGTCACGCCCGCCACCTGGACCGGCGTGTTCCCGGGGAGCTGGATCGACGACGGCGTCGGGACCGAGTGGATCCGGAACGTCTCGACGAAGTCGCCGCCGGAGAGCGGGAGCCCGTTCGGGAAGAGGTTCGGGATCGGTCCGCTCCGCACCTCCGACGCCACCCGGACGCTCACCTCGGCGCCGAGCGGGTACGGCGCGTCGGCGACGAACTGCACGATCCGGGCGTCGCCGAGGACCTCGACGTCGCCGGCGACCGGCGTGTTGCCGACGAGCACCGAGAGGCCCGTCTGCGCCGTCGCCTCGTCGACCGGCGCGTTGAAGAAGAGTCGGATCAGCGTCTCCCGCTTCGCCGACTTGTCGCCCGGCGGCGGGTACATCGCGATGACGCCGAACCGCGGCTGCTGGAACCCGTTCGGGAGGAACGTCTGGAAGCTCTGGCTCGTCCCCCCCCCGCCGCCGGGGACGCCGAACGGGTTGTCGCCGTCCCCGCCGGACGTCATGCCGACCAGCGCGTTCCCTTCGAGGTCGGTCACGCCGGTCAGGTCGATCGAGTACTGCGCGCCGAGCTCGAGCGGCTCGGTCGGCAGCAGGACGGCGACGCGCCCGTCGGTCGCGAGGTCGACGCCGACGGCCG
Source organism: bacterium (assembly GCA_030428825.1). GTDB lineage: Bacteria > Planctomycetota > B15-G4 > B15-G4 > JADJEK01 > JAUIEL01. The sequence continues at coordinate 1,856 of JAUIEL010000259.1, read as the reverse complement.
CCGCCACGGGGAGCGGGATGTCGAACGGTCCGCCCGCGCCGCCGCCGGTCAGCACGAACGACCCGGCGTTCACCGACACCGGGTCGACCGACTCGGAGAAGACCGCGATCACCGGCGTCGTCGGCAGCACGTCCGCCTCGCCGTTCGACGGCGCGAGCTGGCCGAGCTCGGGCGGCCCGTCCGACAGGAGCGCCCCGGTGAACAGCGCCTCGAGGACGATCACTCCGTCCTTCCCCGCGCCCGCGACGCCCCCCTGCGCGCCGTCGCCGCCGCCCCCGCCGCGGGTGTACTGGGTGATCGAGCCGATCTGGTCCTGCCGGCGGCACCCCGCGCCGATCACGAGGAGGGCGAGGAGAGCGGCGAGGAGCGGTGCGGCCGGCGGTGGCGAGGGTCGGAGCGGTGCGATCAAGGAGGGCCTCCCGCCGCGATGATACGGCCTCAGTCGTCCGACGCGAGGCGGCGCGCCGCGTCGGACGCGCCGTCGACGGCGGCCTCCAGCGCGGCGGAGAGCGCCCGCCCCATCGCGGCGGCGAGCGCCGGGGGCGCGTCGGCCGGCACGTTCGCCGTCCCCCCGGCGGGGAACCGGACGACGTCGTCCCCACGCCGGAGCTCGAGGTGCAAGGAGACGACGGCGACGCGCTCCCCTTCCCGCCGTTCGAAATCGAATCTCTCGACCGCCCCCGCCAGGCGGAGCTCCGGGTCGGACGGCGCCCCGGGCCCGAGCACGCCGGCCGGGAACGCCCCGGACCCGTCGAGCGCCCGGATCAGACCGTCGGTGGCCGCCGCGGCGGGGCGCCGCTCCCAACGGAGCGAGGAATCGAGCGCCACCACGTGCCCGTCGTCCCGGTGGGCGAGCTCGAGCCGATCGACCCCGCCCGGGCCCGCGAGCCGCCCGACGCCGAGCCGGAGCGCGCAGGCGGCCTCGCGGGCGGCCGGCGGCAGCGTCTCGAGGGCGAGGAACCGCTCGAGCGGCGGGGGCTCGGGGAGCGGCTCGTCGGGGAGGGTCGGCGCCGCGCCGACGAGCGCGGGGACGCCGCCGACCGCCTCCTCCACCGCCGCCGCGAACGCGTCCGCGAGCCCGTCCGGCCCGTCGGCCTCCGGCACCCGCCGACCGACCAGCAGCGAACTCCGCCCGTCGACGGTCACCTCCAGCTCGACCCGCGCCGCCGCCGGACGCTCGGTCGCGTCGAGCTCGAACCGCCGGATCCGCGCGGAGACGTCGACCTCGTCCGGACGGACGCTCCCCTCCCGCAGGACGCTCCCCGTCGGTCCGACCGCCCGCCGGAGCGTGTCGGCGAGGGCGTCCGCCACCACCTCGCTCGGCCGCTTCGTCCAGACGACCCCCGGCCGCGGCGCGACGCGATGCCGGGCGCTCCGCTCGATCGGGTCGAGGCGGTCGAGGCTGCTCGGCGCGTCGACCCGGTCGAGGCGGACCGACCGTCCGGGCGCCCGAACCGACGGGTCGCCGGGACGGACGACGAGATCGAGGCGGGCCGGATCGGCGTCCCGCGTCGGCGCGGCCGCCGTCGGGCGACAGCCGGCGCAGCGGGTCGGCGATGCAGTCGAAGGCCTTGTAGCGGGGGTTCAGGCTGCCGTCGGAGTCCTGGAACACCACCTGGATCCGCGCGCGTTCGGGGCGTCGCGCGAAGGCGCGCACGGTGTGGGAGCCGATGTCCTCGCCGAGGAAGCGCACCTCTCCGTCGGTGGGGTTCAGGAGGCGCGACACGAGCTTCACCAGGGTGGACTTGCCGCACCCGGACTCTCCCACGAGGCCGACGCTCTCGCCGACCTGGATGGAAAGATTCACGCCGTCCACCGCGTGGAGGTGTGATCGCGCGCGCCCGGGCAGGCCGCTC
>JAUIEL010000931.1 GCA_030428825.1 bacterium | reverse complement strand
CACCGGGCCGCGCTCGAGGCGGCGGCCGAGCGGGTCGACGCGATCGAAGAGGAGCTCGCCGCGGCGACCGAGGAGAGGAAGGCGGAGCTCGAGACCGACCTCTCCGCGCAGCGCGCGACGGTCGCGGCGATCGTGAAGCGGTACGCGCTCGTCGTCGACGCGCTCGACGCGGCCGGCGGCGAGGTGAGGGAGCACCAGCAGGCGCTCTTCGAGGCGACGAACGATCCGCAGTACCTCGGCGCCTCGGCGGCGTTCGACCTGCTGGGGAAGTGGGTGAAGCGCGGGAAGGAGTGGCTGGTCGAGGACGCGCCCGGCGTCGCGATCAAGGTGGTCGTCTGCATCCTCCTCCTGATCGTGTTCAAGATCCTCGGCCGCACCGCGGGTCGGCTCGCTCGGAAGGCGCTCTCCCGGTCCCACCTGAAGGCGTCCGAGCTCCTGAAGAACTTCGCGGAGAACGTGATCGGGAAGCTCGTCTTCCTGCTCGGACTGCTGATCGTGCTGTCGACGCTCGGCGTGCCGATCGGGCCGTTCCTCGCCGGCGTCGGGGTCCTCGGCTTCGTCGTCGGCTTCGCGCTGCAGGACACCCTGAACAACTTCGCCGCCGGCGTGATGCTGCTCCTCTACCGCCCGTACGACGTCGGCGACTTCGTCACCGCGGGCGGCGTGACCGGCAAGGTCCAGGCGATGACGCTCGTCTCCACGACCATGCTCACGCCGGACAACCAGGTGAACGTCGTGCCGAACGGGCGGATCTGGGGGGACGTCATCACGAACGTCACCGCGAACGCCACGCGCCGCGTCGACCTCACGATCGGGGTCGGGTACCAGGACGACGTCGACGAGGTCGAGCGCGTGATCCTCGACGTGGTGAAGGCGCACGACAAGGTGCTCGCCGATCCGGCGCCGGTGGTGAAGGTCGGCGCGCTCGGCGAGTCGTCGGTCGACTTCCTGGTGCGCCCCTGGTCGAAGACCGTCGACTACTGGGACGTCTACTGGGACCTGACGAAGGCGCTGAAGAAGCGATTCGACGCGGAGGGGATCTCGATCCCGTACCCGCAGCGCGACCTGCACGTCGTGTCGAACGAGGCGGGGCTCGGCTCGAAGGGCGAGCCGAGCGGATGAGCCTCCTGGCGTTCGGCCTGGCGCTCGCGCTCCCCGTCCCCGCCGGCGGCCGGATCGACTTCGAGCGCGGGGCGCTGAGCGACGCCTGGGCGGCCTCGGGCGAGATCTCGGTGTCGCGGACGGACGTCCCGGCGGCGGGTCCGGCCGCGCCGCCCGGCGGTCCGTCCGGGAAGGGGCTCGCGATCACGGCCGGTCGGGGCGGCCGCCTCTTCACGCGGCCCGGGAGGCTGCCGCGCGACTGGTCTTCGTTCGAGTCGTTCTCCCTCTGGGTCCACCGGTCGGAGGCCGAGGCGGCCGCGCGTCCGGCGTCGACGTTCGAGGTGCGGTTCGTCGAGGAGGGCGGGCGGACGTGGTTCTGGCGGAAGGTCGCCGTCGACCACGTCGGCTGGGCGCGGACGGAGGTCCCGCTGCGGTACGCGCGCTGGCGCGTCCGCGGGCGCGTGCCGCGGTGGGACCGGATCGAGTCGCTGGCGCTCTCGTTCCGGGACGCCGCGACGGTCCACGTCGACGCCCTCGCGATCGTCGACGTCCCGGACGGTCCCGGCG
>JAUIEL010000930.1 GCA_030428825.1 bacterium | reverse complement strand
CGTCTCGTCCCCCGCCGTGGCGAACGCGCAGACCTATCCCGAACGCGCTTCCGCGATCGCCACCGCGTCCGCGCCGTAGGAGCCGCCGAAGAGGTGGAAGTGGTTCAGGACGTGGTAGAGGGCGTACAGGTCGAGGCGCTCGCGCCAGCCGGCGCGGAGCGGGCGGACCTCCTCGTAGGCGGCGAAGACGCGGGGGGAGAAGCCGCCGAAGAGCGTCATCATCCCGAGCTCCGCCTCGCGGTGGGAGAAGGACGCCGCCGGGTCGATCAGCGCGGGGCGTCCGTCCGCGGTCGAGAGGTGGTTCCCCGACCAGAGGTCGCCGTGGATCAGGGCGGGGGGTTCGTCGTCGTCGATCCACTCCTCCAGCCGATCGACGAGGCGCTCGAGGAGGCGGAGGCCGTCGGCGGGGAGGCCGCGAGCGCGGGCGAGCTCGACCTGGGGGCCGAGGCGGCGTCGCCGGTAGAAGTCGACCCACCGGTCGAGCCGGCCGTTCGCCTGAGGGGTGGCGCCGCACGCGCCGTCGAGGTCGAAGCCGAAACCGCGCTCGTCGGTGCACGCGTGGAGGCGGGCGAGGCCGCGGCCGAGGAGCTCGTCGAAGTCGTCGCGGCGCGGGCCGGTCTCGAGGTGCTCCAGGATCAGGAACGACCGCCCCGGGCCGGCGTCCGAGAACGCGACCGCGCGCGGGACGACGAGGCCGGAGTCCGCCGCCCGGAGCGCCTCGAGCCCCGCCGCCTCCGCCTCGAACTGCCGCGGCAGGGCATGGTCGTTCCATTTCACGAACCAGGTCCGGCCGTGCGCGTCGAACGTCGCGGCGGCGTTGATCGACCCGCCGCCCGCCGCGCGCGGGGTGATCGCGACCGGCCTCTCGCCGAGGGCGTTCGCGAGCGCCTCGGCGACGGCGGCCGCGCGGTCGTTCAACTCGCGCCGCTCCGGAGCGTGCCGAGGAGGGAGCGACAGCAGCGCTCGATCATCGTGTAGACGTCGTCGAACCCGCTTCGGCCCCCGTAGTACGGGTCGGGGACGTCGTCGCCCCCCTCGGGATCGTGCGCGCGGAGGAGGCGGACGTCGGCGTCCGCGTCGGCCGGCCGGCGCCGGAGGAGCTCGTCGAGGTTCTGGCGGTCCATCGCGAGGATGTGGTCGAAGCGGCGGAAGTCGTCGGAGGAAACCTGACGTCCGCGGAGCGACTCGACGTCGACGCCGTTCCTCCGCGCCACGTCGCGGGCGCGCGGGTCGGGCGGGGAGCCGACGTGCCAATGTCCGGTCCCGGCCGAGTCGATCTCGAAGTCGGCGTCGAGTCCGGCCTCGTCGACGAGGTGACGGAAGATCCCCTCGCCGAGCGGCGAGCGACAGATGTTCCCGAGGCAGACGAACAGGACGCGCGTCGGCATGACTGGTCTCCGGGCGTCGAAGTTCAACGGACGCGGCACCCGTTTTCAATCGTCGCGCGAGGCTCGCTCGCTCTTGCCGCCCGCACCCGCGACGGGCATCATCGCGGAGACCGCGCCGCGCGTCCCCCCGACCGGTCTCCCGGGCGTCGGCGTTCCCCCCCTGGAGGAGTCATGTCGTTCCACCCCGTCTCGCTCGCCCCCGCGGCGCGCTCGCTCCCGCTCGTCCTCGCCCTCGCGGCCACGGCCGCCGCCGCTCCGATCGACCCCGCCGCGACCTCGGT
>JAUIEL010000258.1 GCA_030428825.1 bacterium | reverse complement strand
ACCGACCTCCAGCGCAGCCGCCGACGTCGAGCCCGGCCCCGCCGTTCCCCACGCGCGTGCCGCCCGTGGAGCGGGCCGAACGCCCCCTCCCTCTCCCGCTCCCGGCGGACCGTGGCCCCCGAACGCCCCGCGGCCGAATCCCCGTTCACCGCCCCGCGCGCAGCGGAACCCCGCGAAGCGGCCCATCGCTCCACGCGCAGTGGCCCCCGCCCCGCGCAGCGGTGTCACCAGCCCGCGCAGCGACCCAAGCCAGCGCAGCGCCGCGACCGCCCCGCGCAGCGGTGTCACAGCCTCGCGCAGCGACCCGGCCCTGCGCCGCGCAATCTTGGCAGCTTCGATCAGAAGTGCAGCACCGCCTGCAGACCTTGCGACAGCGCGATCCCCTGCGGCGCGTCCTGCTCGGCCACGATCCACTGGAAGTAGAGCGAGCGGCCGACGTACTCCGCGATCGGCGGGAGGGTCAGGGCGTACTGCGCGTGGCCGATGCCGTCGGTGACGAACGGGAAGAGGCCGACGCTGTGGTCGTTCCAGATGCTGCCGGCGTAGTACGGCTTCTCCGCCGAGTTCCGGCCGACGACGCAGAACGCCAGGTTCCCCGGGCGGGCGCCGTCGAGGGTGACGGCGAAGACGCCGCCGTCGAGCGTCGGGTCGGAGCCGGCGATCGCGGGGACCTCGCCGGCGTAGCCGACGACGCCCTCGCCGTAGGTCGGGGCGAAGTCGGTCGCGCGTTCGACCAGGACGAGCCAGTCGGACGACGTCTCCTCGGGCGGGAGGCCGAGGGAGACCGCGCCGTAGCCGAGGACCGAGCCCTTCGAGCCGAGGCGGAGGGGGCCGCCGTTCCGCGGGTCGAACCAGCGGACCGTGTAGACGTGGTTCGCGGCGCCGAAGTCGAGGGTCGGCGCGCCGCCGGCGGGGAGGTAGACGGCGATCAGGTCGTCACCCTTCGCGAACACGTAGTCGGTCGGGTCGAGCGTCCGCTCGTCCGCCGCGGTCATCTCGTCGAACGGGAGGTGGTCGCGGAAGAAGCGGAGCGCGGTGTCGGTCTGCGTCCACATCGCGTCGCGGGACCGCCAGTCCTCGCAGTCGAGGTCGTCGTGCTCGTACGCGTCCCCGAACGTCCACGCGACGCCGGCGCCGCCCGCCATGAGGTTCCCCCAGAGCGCCTTCGTCCGCACGCCGTCGTGCGTGGCGTCGACCGCGTCGGGGACCACGCCGTCGCTCGCCGGACCGATCTCGTCGAGGCAGACGAACCAAGGGTGACCGGCGTTCGCGGAGAGTTCGATCCAGAGCTTGGTGGTGTCGTGGACCGGGCCGAGGCTCCCCATGTGCAGGGAGGGTCCGTCGACGGGGGCGAACCCGAGCAGCGGGTTGTAGATCGATCCCTGCGCGCTCGGGAAGGTGTGGACCACGATCGGATGGTCGTACGCGTCGAGCATCTCGAAGTACGCGGCGAACTCCTTCCGCTCGGCGTCGGAGTTCGTGTTCTCGTCGCCGAGGTTCCAGACGAGGGCCGGGTGGTGCGCGAAGCGGGCGATCAGCTCGCGGTAGTAGAGCGCGCGCTGAAGGCCGAGCGCGCCGCCGTCGAGGAGCTGGTCGTTCTCGGCTTCCTGCGTCACGACGTGCAGCTGGAGGCCGAGCGCGGTCATGTGGTCGAAGACGATCTCCCACTGGTCGAGCTTCGAGCAGTCGTAGCGGTAGATCGCGCCCGACTGCGTCCACGGCCAGACGTCGTCGCCGTCGCCGCCGGCGTTCATGGTGAGGAACCCCACGGAGTTCACGCCGGTCGAGGCGAGGTAGTTCAGGGCGCCGATGATGTTCTTCCCGGCCCCGCTCCCCCAGTCCGGATCGCCGGGGAGCCAGTCGCTCGCGTGCGGCGCGTATTGGTGCGTCGGCGGGGTCTGGTCGAACCCCTGGTAGGCGAGCAGGTTCTCCGGGGAGGCGGCGCCTCCCTTCAGGAACGCCTCGTCGGTCCCCGCGAACCGGAGGTACCGCTCGCCGACGTGGCGGAGCGTCCCGTGCCCGCGGAAGTCCCGGCCCGTCGCGTCGCTCGGCTCGACCGAGAAGACGCCGGTCGCGCCGTGCGATCCGGTCGGGTCGCCGGCGAACGGGTCGGTGCTGATCGCGATGTTCGGACCGGTGCGGAACGACGCGACGTATGTCCACTCCCCGGCCTCGGGCGGCGTGAAGCGGACCCGCCACTTGTTGCCGGAGGTGGCGCCGGTGTTCGCGGCGTCGCCGTCGGCGGCGAAGAAGCCGGGGACGGTCAGGCTGGTCCCGCCGTGGGTGAAGGTGACGTCGAGCCGGTAGTCGCGGAACGGGTTCGGCACGGCGCTCTCGCTCGTGAACGGTCCGTCGAAGGTGACCGTCACCTCGTGCCAGACCTTCGCCTCGCCGCCGACGACGCCCGCCGGCGGGGGCGCGATCTCGGCGCCGAGGATCGGCGCGAGGATGTCCTCGGGGCTCTGGTCGTCGCCGCCGTACGTGACGGTGACGACGAGGTCCTTCTCCGGGCAGACGATGATCCGATGGCCGTTCAGCCCGTCCGCCCAGAGCGTCTGGAGCGGGATGCCGGGGTAGAGGCCGCTCGCGTTCGTCCACCAGCCGTAGCTGTAGTTCCCCTGGAGCGCGGCGGTGATCGCGAACTGGTTCCACCAGTTGTTCCCCGGCGGGCCCTGCGTCGGCGAGCCGCCGGTCGACGACGACGCGTTCGAGCCGGACGGGATCTGGTTCAGGTAGAGCGCGTCGACGAACGACTTCGGCACGAGCTGCTGCGTCTTCCACTTCCCGTCGCGGAGGAGGAGGAGGCCGATCCGCGCGATGTCGCGCGCGCTCGAGTCGAAGCCGCCGCCCCAACCGGACCAGAGCCCGCCGAACCCGGTCGGGTCCTGGCGGCCGAGGGTCGAGTAGAGGGCGGAGTCGAGGATGGCGACCTGGTTCTGGCCCGGGTAGTGCGACCGGATCTGCTCGCCGTAGTGATGGACGGAGTAGTTGTTGTACGCGTGGTTCTGCCCCGGTGCGTGCGGGGTGAGACCGAAGTCGCTCCGCATGGCGAGGAACTCACGGTAGGTCGCGGACTCCCCGGACGCGCCGACGGAACCCGGCACGACGTCGTCGAGGTTCACCTTCCCCTCCTGCACCAGCCGGCCGAACACGAGCGCCGTGATCGACTTCCCGACCGAGTAGAGGGCGTACTTCTTGGCCACGTCCCCCTTCTGCGCGATCCGGTAGCCGCTCTTCGCGACGAAGACGTTGCCGTTCAAGGAGTTGACGGCGATCGCGAGTTCCGACGAGTCGAAGCCGACGGTCTCGGGGACGGCGGTCGGCCAGCTCGCGCCGGGCCAGGCGTCCTGGGCCTCGGCCGGGGCCGCGGTCAGGACGAGGACGAGGGAGAGAGACGACAGGGAGGGAAGGGCACGGGAGATCAACGACAGGCTCCTCACGAGGTGCGATCGCGGGTGCCGAGCGCCGGGTCTGGGGTGGCGGGCGTCGGCGGGTGCCGGGCAGGCTGTGCTGGGCTAGATCGGCCTGGGAGCGCCAGACGCTAAAGGGTCGGCGGACGGGTCCGTGAAGAGATGACGAGTTCGTCATCCAACTCTGAAACGCGCGGTGCGGTGGTGAAACCCGCGCGCTCGCGCTCCCGATCGCCGGGCCCGCGAAGGATCGGTGATCGTAAGTGCCTCAGGGAGCGATAGTCACGACGCCGAGCGCCTCGTCCCTCCCGCCCGCGGAATCCTCGACCGCCACGCGGACGAACACCCACCGGGGCGCGTCGGGGCCCGGGTCGGGGAGCGGGAGCACGACCGACTCGGCGACCGTCGAGTCCGCGGCCACCGGACGCCTCCAGGTCGGGCCGGCCCATTCTTGCGTTCCCGAATGGAAACGAGCGCTCAGGACCGCCTCGTGGGGGCGGGAGTCGACGTTCCGGAGCGAGAACGTCGCGCTCCACGTCCCGCCGCGGCTCGCGGTCGGCGGTCCCTGGAGCGTCCCGTCGAGGAGGAGGAGCGGCTCGAGGAGCTCGAGCGTCCCCGCGGCGCCGACCGCGAACAGGTGCTGCTCGACGCCGGAGAGCCACCGCACGTGCAGCAGCGGGATCGTGCCGTCCGTCCCGGTCCCGATGGAGACGGCCGGGTCGCTCGACGACTCGAAGCCGTAGTTCGGGTTCGCCTCCCGGACGAGGCCGAAGCCGGGGAACCAGGCGGTCACCCGCGTCCCGACGGCGGTCCGCGGCACGCGTCGCCCGATCGGGAGGACGCGGAGGGAGTGGTGGGCGTTCGGGGAGTCGTTCCGGAAGAGGACGCCGGCCGGGCCGTCGACGTTCGTCTGCAGGATGTCGACGTCCCCGTCGCCGTCGTAGTCCCCGAACGCCGCGCCCCGCCCCTTCCCCGGGTGCGCGACCCCCGCCGCGAAGCTGACGTCCTCGAACGTCCCGTCGCCGAGGCCGCGGTTCCGATAGAGGAGGTTCGGCGTCGCCTTCCCGTTCTGGAGGAACGACGCGGCCGGGATGTGTCCGTTCGAGACGTAGAGGTCGGGCCAGGTGTCGCGGTCGAAGTCGTGGAAGCCGCACGACCAGCTCGTCGCGAAGAGGTTCGGCTGCGCCTGGTCACGCGCCCCCTCGACGCCGGCCGCCGTCGTGACGTCGACGAACGCGGCGCCGTCATTCCGGAGCAGCACGTTCTTCCCGAGGTTCGTGACGTAGTAGTCGAGGTCGAGGTCGTGATCGATGTCCCCGGCCGCGATCCCCATGCTGTAGATCGACTGGTCGGTCCCCGCCGCGGCGGCACGTTCGGAGAAGTTCCAGAATCCGGTCGCGCCGAGCGGACCGTCGTTCACGAACAGCTCGTTCGACGCCACCCAGGAGCCGAAGTCGTTCCCGACGAACAGGTCGAGGTCGCCGTCCTCGTCGATGTCGGTGAACGTCACCGCCAGCGTGGTGCCGCTCCCCTCGACGCCCGTCCTGCGCGTGACGTCCTCGAACGAGCCGTCGCCGCGGTTCCGGAGGAGGACGTTCCTCTCCGGCACGTGGAACGGGAACTGCAGGTGCTCGATGTAGTTCCCGACGTAGAGGTCGAGGAACCCGTCCTGGTCGTAGTCGCCGAACGCGGCGGCGGTCGAGAAGACGTCGAGCGAGATCCCGCTCGCGGCGGTCGCGTCGACGAAGCCGGCCGGCCCGACCCCCTCGCCGTGGACGTTCACGAACAGACGGCTCCGGCCCCACGCGGCGAGGAAGACGTCGGTGTCGCCGTCGTTCTCGACGTCGGCGCAGGTGACGCCCATCTCGAAGTCGCCGCTCGCGCCCGGGACGAGGCCGGAGGCGGCCGTGACGTCCTGGAACTGGCCGCCGCCGACGTTGTCGAACAGCCACGGCGAGCCGAGACCGCCGGTCATCAGCACGTCGAGGTCGCCGTCGCCGTCCCGGTCGAGGAACGCGCCGCCCGACCCCATCCGGATTCCCGGGTCGACGTGGATCTTGCCCAGGCCGGCCGCCGCCGTGACGTCGGTGAACGAGATCGGCTGGGCCGGCGCGGGGTCGGCGAAGAGCGACGCGACGAGAAGGGCGAGGGCGGCGACTCGGAGCGGCATCGTGGATCCTCCCGACGGGGACGCTGAAGGAGAACGGTCGGCCGCGCCGCGGGGGGCCGGGGGATCACGTTGTCGGTCCGCGACCGACGGCCTGCGCGAGAGCGGCGACCGGTCCGCTCGTGTGTGGCGACCGCTGCGAGCGTACGATTCTCCGCGGAAGAGGGGGAGCACGTGACCGCCCCTCCGCCTCGACCCTCGAACCCCGGAGGCCGCATGTCGCGCATCTCGTCGTCGTTCCTTTCGTCCGTCCCGCTGTTCCTCCTCGCCGCGTCCGCGATCGCGGCCGACCGGCCCGCGTTCCACCGCCGGATCCCGCACCCGGCGATCGTCGACCCGAACGAGGACGCGGTCGGCGCGACGTTCGGCTGGTCGATGACCCTCGCCGACGTGAACGGCGGGACCTCGCTCGACGAGCTCGTCGTGACGTCGTTCTTCCAGGACGACGACCCGTTCGGGAGCCCGGTGCCGGAGGCCGGGGCGGCGTACGCGTTCCACACCCGGTTCCTCGTCCCGCACCCGCAGCCGATGCTCGAGCCCGCGACGCCGCAGTCGCACCAGCACTTGGGCCGGCTCTACCCCGCGGTCGGCAACCCTCACGAGGACCCGTCGGGAGAGCGGCTCGTCTTCCTCGGCGCGATCGGCTCGGACCTCACGATCGGCGGGCAGCCGCTGACGAACGCGGGGACGGTCGAGGTGTTCGACCTGAACGTCCCGCCGCCGTCCGGGCCGAACGTCCTCTCCCTCGTCCCGCCGACGGCGGCCTCGGATCCGGGGTACCCGGCCGGCGTGGCGGCGTTCGGCCACTCGATCGCGACGGGGGACGTCGACGGCGACGGGTTCGACGACCTCGCCGTCGGCGCGCACGACTCCGAGCTCGGAACGGGGCGCGTCTACGTGTTCTTCTCGCACTCCCAGTTCCTGACGAACCCGCACCGGTTCTGGGTCGGCGTGAAGTCGACCGCGGGGACCACGGAGTCGTTCGGCGCGTCGGTGGCGCTGGTCGACCTGGACGAGGACGGTCTCTGCGAGCTGATCGTCGGCGCGACCGATCGGTACGCCCAGCCGGGGACCGGACGGACGTACGTGTACGACGGCGCGACGATCAACGGCCTGGCCAAGCTCGACCTGCACGTCGTCGCGGAGGACCAGCTCCTCACTCCTCCGGCCCCGTACGCGAACGACGGGCAGTGGTTCGGCTGGACGCTCTTCGACGTCGGCGACATGGGGGGGACGGACTACGCGGCGGGGACGAGCCGGAACGACCTCGCGGTCCACGCCGAGGCGACGGATTGGCCGGGAGGCGGAGGACTCGGGTCCGTGCCGTACGCCGGGGCGTTGTTCGTGTTCATGGCGTGGGACGCGTCCGACCCGACGCCGCCCGCGAACGCGCCGTTCCTGAACCCGACTCCCGTCGTGCTCCAGACCCCGGTGGTGACCGACACGGGCTCGGTCGTCCATCAACCCCAGACGTTCTCCCGCTTCGGGCGAGGCGCGGCGCCCGTCGAGTGGCAGGCCGGACCCGATCCGGTCCGCGGCCTGCTGGTGGGGGACCCGGACGCCCACGTGCAGGATCCGAACGACGCCGCGTATCCGAACGCGACGCCGATCGACCACGCGGGGCGGGTCTTCTTCTTCGAGGCGCCGCTCGACGGCGCCGGAGGGACGGCGAGCGACTGGGGCCGCTTCGTGCTCCTCGAGCCGGCGGACTCGCTCCCCGAGGGAGGGGGCGTCCCGCCGATGGCCGCGATGACGAACGGATCGTTGGCGCCGCGGCCGTCCGCCCGGTTCGGGGCGTGGATCGTGTCGGGGAAGTACAACGCGTTCCTCGACCACGACCAGTTCGTCGTGTCGGCGCGGAGGCGGTCGCTCCCCGGCGCCTCCGAGGCGGGTCAGGTCTACACGTTCACCTGGCCCGACCCGACTCCCTGAGCGAACCTCGAGGGGCGGGTAGACTGGGCCCGCGAGGAGCACTCCCGCTCCTCGCGCCCCGAACCGGAGGTCCGAGAATGCGCGGGATCGTGAACGTCGTCCGAGGTCTCGTCGTCGGCGTCGCCGCGGGGTGCGCGGCGACGGCGTCCGCCCAGAACCTGAACGTCTCGATCAACGGCGGTCCGCCGTCGTCGAGCCTCGGGGCCGGCGCGGGGCAGACCGGCCAGTGGAACAACGCTCCGACGAAGGGATCGCTGATCCCGTTCGCGCTCGTCGACCTGCAGGGGGCGCCGACCTCGGTCCTGTTCGACGTCGCGTCCGCGGGATCGGACCTCTTCCTGAACGACCCGTCGACGGCGGGGGACGACCAGTCGCTGATGGACAGCGGGTACAACATCGGTCCGCTCGGGTCGTCGCAGGTGAAGGTGACCGGGCTCGCGAACGGGACGTACGACGTCTACACGCACGCCTGGACGCCGCTCCACCCGACGTCGACGGTCACCGTCACCGTGCCGACCTCCCCCGACCCGCCCCAGAGCGTCGGCGGCGCGTGGCCGGGCGGCTACCTCCTCGGCACGACGCACGCGAAGCACACGGTCGACGTGGTGAACGGCCAGCTCCTGATCGACGTGCAGGCGACCGGGAGCACCGCGCTGGTGAACGGGTTCCAGCTGGTGCAGACGTCCGCCGACGCGTGGGTCGACCTCGGGAACGCCCTCCCCGGGACCGCCGGGGCGCCGGCGCTCGCGGGGATCGGCGACCTGACCTTCGGCACCATCGTCGGGCTGACCCTCTCGAACGGCCTCCCGAACGGCAGCGTGACGCTGATCGTCGGCGCCGGCGCCGTGAACGCTCCGCTCCTCGGGGGGATCCTCGTCCCGACCCCGACGTTCCTCCTGCCGCCGCTCCCGCTCGGCCCGTCGGGGAGCCTCGTGTTGACGGCGCCGGTGCCGTCGAACGTCCCGTCCGGCGTGGCGATCACGGTGCAGGGCTGGATCCCCGATCCCGGCGGTCCGCAGGGGTGGGCGGCGACGAACGGCGTCCAGGCGATCACCCCCTGAGCGAAGGCGGGGCCGTTCCGGGACAAGGGATTGTCAATCGGGAGTGATTCCGACGACAATCCCGAGATGTCGATGATCCCGCTCCTCGTCCCCGTCCTCTCGCTCGCCGCCGCCGTCCTCGCGAACGAGCCGCCCGCGACGACTCCCGCGCCGTCCCCCGCGCTGTCGGTCGCCGACACCGTCGCGCCGGCGCCGGAGTCGGAGGAGCGGGAGATGCTCGCGAACGCGGCGTACCGGCGCACGACGTTCGACCTGTCGATCGGTCCGCCGACCGGTCGAACGTCGTG
>JAUIEL010000257.1 GCA_030428825.1 bacterium | reverse complement strand
GCGTTCCCGTTCCGGACCACGCACCTTCTCACCCGGCGGATCGCGCGGAGCGGCGACGTCGTGATGCGGGTCCGCGTCACGCCGGACGCCGGAGCGCCGGAGGCGGCGGCGGTCGGGTTCCTCGTCGGCGCCGGCGGCGACGGCGGGGACCCGCGCCGGGCGGCGATGGTCCAGCAGGCGACGGCGGCGGGCGGCGGGACGCTGGCGGCCGGCCGTACGCCGGCTGGCCGATCACGTTCCGGGTCGAGCGCGACCGGTGGGTGCGGATCGACGGACCGCCGTCCGCGCCCCCCGGTCCGCCGGTCGCCTCACTGGATGTCGACGCGGAGACCGTTCGACGTCGAGAAGCCGTTCACCGCCGCGGGGTCCGCGACGAACGCCTGGAAGAAGACCGGACCGACCGGCGACGAGAGCGGGATGATGCCGGGGAGCGTGTACGAACCGTTCCCCGCGCCGGCGCCGCCGAGCGGGATGAAGAGCTGCAGCACCGGCGGCTGGACCAACAGGGTGCATCCGCCGCCGATCGGGACGGACGTCTCGGCCCCGCCGATCATCGTGACCGACGGCGCGCCGCCGAGCCCCTGGTCGAGCGAGAGGATCACCTGCTGGCCGAGGCCCGGGTTCCCGCTCATCAGGAGCTCCGGCGTGAGACCGCCGCTCCCGGCGCAGCCGGACCCGTAGGTGGTGATCGACCCCTCGGTGAACTCCACGATCAGGCCGATGTTCCCGACCGATCCCGTGGTCGACGTCGTGCTGCCGCTGTTGGTGTAGACGCGGTACGACCCGGTGTCGCTCGCCGCGCGCGCGAACGAGCCGCTCGAGGTCGTGCTCGCCTGGCGCATCTCGATGTCGATCAGGAGGTCGCCGGCCGCCGGGTTGTACGCGAACGGCGTCGTCAGCTTCAGCCGGTTCGTGAACGGGTTCGGCGTCGCGGGGTCGCCGCTGAAGCCGGGGTACGACCAAAGGCCGTCGAAGACGACGGTCGGATTGGCGCCGATGTTCGCGGCGAACGAGCTCCCGACCGCGTTCCACGCCGTCGCGCAGTAGGCGAGGGTCAACTTGAAGTCGGCCGACCCCGCCGTGACCGTCGTGTCGCCGCGGTACCGGAACGCGATCTCCGTGATCAGCATCGGCCCCGGGAACTGCGAGGCGTCGTGGGACTGCTGGTACCGCCCGGCGCCGGCCGAGTAGCGGAACGGGTAGGCGTTGTTGCTCGCCCCCTCCGTCGTCGCGTACACGTTCGGGTGGACCAGCTGGGCCGAAGCCGCCGGGATCACCGCGCACACCATCGAGAAGAAGATCGTCCGTCGCATCGCTCGCCTCCGAGGTCCTGAACTCCGGGGCGCATGATACCCCGGCCCCTCCCGGCCGCCGACGATTCGCCCCCCCTCCCCGTCCGACGACGAAGGATTTCGTCAAGTTGACGAAGATCTTCGTCGACAATGACGAAGACCTTCGTCTAACCTCGGACCCGTCGAGAGGAGGAATCGATGGCCAGACGCGAGCAGCGACGACCGACCGACGCCGAGCTGGAGATCCTGCGGGTCCTCTGGGAGAGCGGGCCGAGCACCGTCCGGGCGGTGCACCGGACGCTCGAGGAGCGGCGCGGGACGGGGTACACGACCGTCCTGAAGCTGATGCAGATCATGACCGAGAAGGGGCTCGTCGAGCGGGACGCCTCGGTCCGGCCCCAGGTCTACCGCGCGTCGCGGAGCGCCCGCCAGACCCAGCAGCGGCTGGTCGGCGACCTCCTCGACCGCGTGTTCGACGGCTCGCCGGGCGAGCTCGTCCTCCGCGCCCTCTCGTCGCGCAAGACGACGCCGGAGGAGCGCGAACGGATCCGACGCCTGCTCGACGACCTGGAGGAGTCGCCGTGAACCCCTCGTCGATCGCCCTGGTCGAACGGCTGGGCCAGACCCTCGTCCACTCCCTCTGGCAGGGCGCCCTCGTCGGCGCCGTCGCCGCGCTCCTCCTCGCCCGGCTCGAGCGGCGCGACGCCTCGACGCGGTACGCGATCGCGACGCTCGGGCTCGCGACGCTCCTGCTCGCGCCGGCGGTGACGTTCGTCCTGCTCGGGGACGCCGGGAGGGGCGCGCCGGGGTCCCGCGCCGTGGCGGCGCTCGTCGGCGTCACCGCCGCCGCGCCGCTCCAACGTCTCCTCCCGCTCCTCGGCGGCCTCTGGCTGCTCGGCACGACGGCGATGCTCGCGCGCACGCTCGTCCAGCTCGGCCGCGCGCACCGCCTCGTCCGACGCGGCACCGCGACGGCTCCCGCGACCTGGCGCCGGCGTCTCTCGACGCTCCGCGCGCGCCTCGGCGTGCGGCGCGCCGTCCGACTGCTCGTCTCCGCGCGGGTCGCCGGGCCGGTCGTCGTCGGCTGGCTCCGCCCGGCGATCCTCGTGCCGGCCGCGGTGTTCGCCGGCCTCTCCCCGGCGCAGCTCGAGGCGGTCCTCGCGCACGAGCTCGCCCACGTCCGCCGACACGACTTCCTGGTCAACCTGATGCAGAGCGTCGCGGAGGCGCTCCTCTTCTTCCACCCGGTCGCCTGGTGGTTGTCGGCGCGCGTGCGCGAGGAACGCGAGTCGTGCTGCGACGACCTCGCCGTCCGCGTCGCCGGCGACCGGATCGCGCTCGCCCGCGGCCTCGCCGCGCTGGAATCCCTTTCGGTCGACGCGACGCACGCGCCGGCCCTCGCTGCACGTGGAGGTGCACTCATGAAGCGAATCGAACGGATCGTCCACCCCGAGCCGGAGTCCGGGTCGCGCGGCCCGGCGGCCGGCGCGGCGCTGGTCGTGCTCGGGCTGCTCGCCGGCCTCGTCCCCGCGTCCGGCGCGTCGGTCGGAGACGGAGACGAGAAGAAGGTCGTGCGGGTGCGGACCGCGCTCGCCGGAGAGAAGGCGGAGGCCGAACAGGCCGTCCGCGCGCTGAGAGCCGTCCTGGGTCCGCTCCCGGCCGAGGAACGGCACGCGGCGCTCGAGCTCCGGAAGCTCGGGATGTCGGACGCCGAGCTGCTGGAGCTCCTCTCGCGCAGCAACGTCGGAGGCGAGGTCCGGGAGGCGCTCGCGACGCGGCAGGCGCGACAGGTCGAGACCCGCGTCCGACTCGATCGGCTCCGCGAGCGCCTCCAGCTCGTGGAGCAGAAGCTCTCCGTCGCCGTCGCGGCCGGGAAGCTCACGGACGCGGAGGCGAACGAGAAGCTCGAGTCGATCCGGGTCGCCGCCGCGAAGAAGGAGGAGGCGATGCGGGCCGCCGTCCGGGTCCGGACGGACGGCCCGATCGGGACGGCCGGACCGGACGTCCGGCCGTCGCCCCGCCCGGAGATCGGCCTCGTGCTGAAGAAGATCGAGGCGGCGGTCGCGGCGGGGAGGCTCTCGAAGGAGGCGGCGAAGGAGAAGCTCGCGTCGATCCGGGTCGCCGCCGCGCGCACGGAAGGGGCGCCGCGCGCCGCCGTGCGGGTCCGGGCGGACGACCCGGTCGGGACGGCCTCGCCGAGCGACCGGCCGTCGCCGCGCCCCGAGATCGGCCTCGCGTTGAAGGAGATCGAGGCGGCGGTCGCGGCGGGGAAGCTCACGAAGGCGGAGGCCGCGCCGAAGATCGAGGCGCTGCGGAAGAGGCTCTCCGGCGGCCGCTGAACCCCACGCCGGCGCGCGGCGGGGCGGCCCCTCGGGTCACCCCGCCGCGTGCGTCTCGCAGTGCTTCCGCAGGTCGTCGAGGTCCTGCTCGATGCACTTCTTCATCATCTTCCCCATCATCGCGCCCATGATCGGCGAGAAGATCTTCGCCCCGATCGTCTTCGGCGTCGTGACGATCTCGAGGTCGACGCGCGTGCCGTCGCCGTCGTCCGCGAAGGTGAACGTCGAGTCGTACTCGACGCCGCACGAGAAGCACGACAGCGTCACCGCCCGGTCCGGGTCGAACGCGGAGACCTCCAGCGTCTCGGTGGCGTCCTTCCCGAACATCGTCCGGGTCTCCTCGAACCGGGTCCCCTTCCCGACCGGGCCGTCGGTCAACATCTTCACGTTCGTGATCCCCTCCACCCGCTCCGCCGCGTTCGGGAAATCGGTGCAGGCCGCGAACACCGCGGACCGGGGCGCGGCGATCCGCCGGGACATCGTCATCTTCTTCATCGTCGGTTCCTCCGGCGCGGGCGCCGTCACTTCACCGGCCAGTAGACCTGGGTCCGCCACTTCTTCGGGTCCGGCTCGAGTCCCGGGTCGGTCCAGTAGATCTCCCACGGGCCGCCGGCCGGCTCGAGCCGCTCGGCCTCCATCCACTTCCGTAGTCGTTCGTACGTCTTCGACAGCTCCTGGTACGGACCGACGTGCCACCCGGTCGCCGCCCGCCCGGCGGGGAGGGTCGACGCCGTCACCCGGCCGTCGGGGGCCTCGACGGCGGCGCGGAGCGGGATCCCCGCCTCGAGGTCGAGCATCTCGTTCCCGTCGGCGTAGTCGTGGTAGCGCGAGAACGGCGGGCCGGCCATCGCGCCGCCCGACGCCGAGACCGCGCGGAGCACCTCGGGGAGGAGGACGGCGAGGTTCCGGCTCACCTCGGCCGAGCGGATCGTGGTCCGGATCGAGAGGACCGGCCGCTCGGCGACCTCCTCCACCGTGAACGCGCCGGCGTCCCGCGCCTTCGTGGCGCGTCGGGCCGGGTCCGCGATCGCCCGCGCCACCTCGTCCGGCGGCGCGACGTCCGCGTCGGTCACCTCGGCGCCCGGTTCGATCGTCGTGAACGTCGTCTCGATCCGGTACGTCCCGACCCGCTGCGTCCGGCGGGCGGGGAACCGGATCCCGTCGACGACCTTCCAGTCCCCGAACGAATACCTGCACTCGAGCCCGCCCCCCTGCGGATCGGGCAGCTTCAGGTCGACGTGCACGAGCCGCGCCTCCGCCTCGTCGATCCACCAGGTGTCGCCGCTGTCGCCGGACGAGTCGGCGGTCGCGGAGCGGACGAGCATCCGGACCCTCGTCAGCTCCGTCCCGTCGACCTCCTCCTTCCCGGCGAGCTCGGCTCCGCCGTAGATCGACCGCCACGGCGCGCGCCGGAGGATCATGAGCAGGCGCCGCACCGGCGCCGCCTCCTCCCCCTCCCGGACGTCGACGCCGACCGCCGGATCGGCCGAGTAGCAGACGTCCCCGTCCCGGCCGATCACCGCCCGACCGATCCCCGGATACTCGTACCAGGTCAGCGCCCGGTCGGCCCCGAGGTGGATCTCCTCGACCTGCGCGGCCCGGAACAGGCCCTCCGCGGACGCCGTCCCCTTCAGGACGAGCGACGGGAGCGGGTCGCGCGCCGCCGGGTCGCCGCCGGCGCGCTCGACGCGGTCGAGGAGGGGAGAGGCGTCCTCCCCGGCGCCGCACGCGGCGGCGAGGAGGAGCGGGGCGGCGAGGGGATGCGTCATCGGGCGTCTCCGTCGGTCGGTCCTGTTACCGTAAACGTCTCCGCGCCGACCGTCGGTCGCGGGACACCGGCCGGTACGAAGTCCACGGCGCGGTCCAATCGGGATTCCCGGAGAAAAAGACGGCATGCCCGCCGACGGCGTCTTCCCGAGCACCTGCTGGTCCCGCATCCGCCCCGGCGAGGGAGCGGGGACCGGGGAGCGACGGGAGGCGTACGAGGAGCTCGCTCGTTCGTACGACGCGCCGATCCGGGCGTACCTGCGGGCCGCGCTCGGCCGGACGTCGCACGACGCGGACGACCTCGCCCAGGAGTTCTTCGCCTGGACCCTCGAGAGCGGGTTCCTCGGGAAGGCCGACCCGTCGCGCGGCCGATTCCGCGTCTTCCTGAAGGTGGCGCTGAGGAACTTCGTCCGGGACGCCTCGCGCCGGGAGCGGGCCGTCGTCCGCGGCGGCGGGCGGCGGGCGGTCCCGCTCGCGGGCGTCGGCGACCCGGACGAGGCGGCGGCGGTCCCCGAACCGGCGGACGAGAACGCCGAGCCGCCCGAGGCGGCGCTCGATCGGGCGTGGCGGGCCGCCCTCGTCGGACGGGCGCTCGCCGCGCTCGAGGCGGAGCTGGTCGAGGAGGGGCGCGGCGTCGTCCACCGCGTCTTCCACGACTACCTGCTCGCTCCCGGGGAAGGCGAGAGCCACGCCACGGTCGCGGCGCGACACGGACTCTCGCGCGTCGACGTGCAGAACCACCTCCAACGCGCCCGCGCGCGGTTCGAGGCGCACCTCCGCCGCCTCGTCCTCGACACCGTGTCGAACGCGGACGACCTCGCCGACGAGCTCGGGTGGCTCCTCGCCGCGCGCGCCCGCCGCCGCCCGGCCGACCCGACGGGGACGGAGCCCGGATGACCGACCGGCCGCCCGACGAGACGCTCCCGGACCACGCCGTCGCGAAGGCGCTCGGCGAGGCGGCCGGTCTCCTCGACGAGGCGCGGGCCGGCGACCTGGTGCTCGGCCGGTACCGCCTGGTCCGCGAGGTCGGCCGCGGCGGGATGGGCGTCGTCCACGAGGCGATCGACCTCGAGCTGCACCGGCGGGTCGCGATCAAGTTCCTGTCGCTCCCTCCCGGCGCCCCCGACGACGCCCGCGCGCGGTTCCTCCGCGAGGCGCGGGCGGCGGCGCGGCTCGATCACGAACACCTCGCCGCGGTGTACGAGGCGACCCCGGACGCGCTGGTGATGCAGTTCATCGACGGCGCACCGTTGTCGACGGTCCCGATCGACGACGTCCGCCGCGTCGCCCGGCTGCTGCGCGACGCCGCTCGCGCGGTCCACCACGCGCACGAGCACGGCGTCGTCCACCGCGACCTGAAGCCGCAGAACCTCCTCGTCGAACCGGCCGGGCCGGGCGACCGCGAGGAGCGGATCGTCGTCACCGACTTCGGCCTCGCGAAGGACCTCGACGACGGCGCGTCCCTCTCGATCTCCGGGCACGTCCTCGGGACGCCGTCGTTCATGGCGCCCGAGCAGGCGGCCGCCGACTCCGACCGGATCGACGCGCGGACCGACGTCTGGGGGCTCGGCGCGACGCTGTTCGACCGGCTCGTCGGCCGGCCGCCGTTCGTCGACGGCGACGTCCTCCGGCTGCTCCGCCGGGTCGCCGAGGAGGACGCGCCCCGCCCCGGGAGCCTGCGGCGGGACCTGCCGCGCGACCTCGACCTCATCGTCCGGAGGGCGCTCGAGTCCGACCCCGCCCGCCGCTACCCGAGCGCGGCGGCGCTCGCGGACGACCTCGACCGCTTCCTGACCCACCGTCCGGTCCTCGCCCGCGCGCCGTCCGTCGCCTACCGCGCGCGGCGGTTCGTGCGGCGGCACCGGACCGTCGTCGCCGGAGCCGGCGTCGCGGCCCTGGCGCTCGCGATCGCCGGGTTCGTCGCGTGGGACGAGCGGGTGCGGAGCCGGGCGTCGTCGGCCGCGCTCCGCCTGTCGGAGGAGGCGGGGGCCGTCCTCGCCGACGCGGCGCTCGAACGCCGGCTCGGGGACGTGGAGCGGGCGGAGCGCCGGCTCGACGAGGGGATCGCGCGATGCCGGGAGTTCCTCGATCGGCACGACGTCCCGCACGCGCGGTTCCTGCTCGGACGGCTCCTGCGCGCGCGCGGCGAGACCGAGGCGGCGCGGCGCGCCCTCGGCCGGGCGATCGCGGCCGACCCGACGCTGTTCGAGGCGCGGCTCGAGCGAGGCCTCCTCGCGGCGGACGGAGACCCGACGCCGGCCGACGCCGCGCGGGCCGTCGCCGACCTCGACGCGGCGCTCGCGGCGCCGACCCCGAGCGTCCGGCGGGTCGACCTCGCCCACGCCCGGGCCGAGCGCGCGCGGCTGATCGGCGACCTCGACGAGGCGCGGCGGGCGTTCGAGGAGGTGCTCCGCCTCGACCCGCTCTCGTCCGCGGCGCGGCTCGGTCTGTCGCGCGTCGCGCTGGCGGAGGGGGACGACGACGCGGCGTGGGGGCTCGCGATGTCCGCGGTCGACCTCCACCAGGGGTTCGGCCCCGCGTACCTCGCGCGCAGCTCGGCGCGGAGCGACGCCGAGACGGGCGGCGTCGGGGACGACGTCGACCGCGCCGTCCGCCAGCACGAGCTCGCCGCCGCGCAGCAGCGGATCGTCGCCGGCGACCCGTCGGCCGCCGCGCTCCTGCGGCGCGCCGGCGCGCGACTGGAGCTCGACGACGTCGAGGGCGCGCTCTCCGACTTCTCGACCGCGGTCCGACGCGACCCGAGCAACGCCACCGCGCACGGACAACGCGGGCTGGTCCACGCCCGGCGGGCGGCGGACCACGGCGCCGCGGGACGCCTCGACGACGCGCTCGCCGCGTGGGGAGCGGCGATCGAGGACTGGGAGTCGGCGCTCGTGCTCGAACCGGCGCTCGCCGGGGCGCACAACAACCGCGGGGTCGCGCGGCTCGAGCGGGAACGGCTCCTCCGCGCGACGGGACGTCCGGACGAAGCGACGGACGAGCTCGCCCGGGCCCGCGAGGCGTTCGACGCCGCGATCGCCGCCGCCCCCGGCTTCGTGGTCGCGCTCGGGAACCGCGCGGTCCACCGGCGCCGGACGGCCGAGCGGCGCGCGGCGGCGCTCGACGAGCCGGGCGCCCGCGCCGCGATCGCCGAGGCGCGGGCCGACCTCGACGCCGTCCTCCGCGCCCGGCCGGACGACGCCGACGCGCTCGAGGAGAACGAGCGCCTCGACCGTCTCGAGCGGGCGCTCGACGCCCGCGGCTGACCGCCTCCCTCGATGCGGTGCGCCCCCGGGCGGATTCCCTCGATTTTCGGAGTCGCCGGCGCCGCCGGATACCGCCCGTGCCTCTCGACCTCCACGAAAGGCCTGCCATGTCCCCGTCGACCCGCTCGTTGCTCCCGTTCGCCCTCCTCCTCGCCGGCGTCTCCTCCGCCGGCGCGACCGACGCGATCCTCGT
>JAUIEL010000256.1 GCA_030428825.1 bacterium | reverse complement strand
GGGGGCCGCCGGCGTCCTCCTCCTCCTCGCCGGCGTCGCGTCCGCGCAGGCCGTCGTCACGTTCGAGGGGGCGCCGACCGGCGCCACGACCGGGCTCGAGTACGTCGCCCAGGGGGTCGTCCTCTCGGGGCCGGCCGGGGTGCAGGAGTTCGACTACGGCGGCGCGGTGACCGAGGTCGTCACGTCGGGCGACTGGTACTCGCCGCTCGAGTTCAAGTTCGTCGTTCCCGGGAACGCGGCGGAGGCCGCGGTCACGACGTCGGTCTCGTTCCGGAACCACTTCGGTCCGACCGGGCCGGGGAGCGGGACCGACCAGTGGACGGCGACGTCGTACGACCAGGTGGGGGCCGTGATCGAGACGAAGCAGCTCGTCGGCGCCGGCGTGCTGTCGTTCGACCAGGGCGCGATCCACCGCGTGGTGCTCGACGACGTGAACGGGACGGCGTTCGCCGCCGACGACCTGACGTTCGAGGCGCCGACGGCGTGCGGCGGATCGTACGGCGTCGGCTGCCCCGGCACCGGGGGGTTCGTGCCGACGATGCTCGCGCTCGGCTGCGGCGGCTCGACCCTCAGCCTGACGATCGACGGCGGCCTCGGCGGCGCGGCGTCGTTCCTCCTCCTCGGGACGTCCGCCGCGGAGCTCCCGATGGGCGGGAGCTGCTCGCTGCTCGTCTTCCCGCCGATCGGTCCGATCGGTCCGCTGCCGCTCGGCGGCGCCGGGGCGGGGAACGGGACGACGACGCTCATCGTGCCGATGCCGACCGTGAGCGCGCCGGTGACCGTCCACGTGCAGGCGTTCGTGACCGACACGGGCGGCGGGATGCCGTTCTCGAACACCGCGGGGCTGGCGCTGCAGTTCGCCCCCTGACGGCGCGGCTCGACGGCCGCCCGGACCCTCCGCTCTCGGCCGCTACCGGCGCCGCCGCATCAGGCGGAGGCCGGACCACGTCTCGTCGACCGCGCAGACCTTCACGTCGACGAGGTGCGCCGGCATCTCGGCCCGGACGACGTCCTCGGTGACGTCGGTCTCGACCTTCGAGGCCTTCTTCGGCCAGCAGACCCAGAGGCCGCCCTTGTCGGCGAGCTTCGGCTCGAGGGCCGGGAGGGCGCGCGCGAGCTCGGCGCGGCGTTTCGTGAAGAAGAGGATCGTCCCGAACGAGCCCTGCGCCCGCGTCGAGAGGGTCACGCCGTCGGGGAGGGGCGCGAGGAGGTCGTCCAGGTGGGGCGGGCCGTTCTTCACCAGGACGCGGCCGCCCTCGGCGATCCCGAGCTTCTTCGGCAGGGGGGTGCCCGAATAGCCGGCCCCGCCCCCCGCCCTTCGTTTCCGTAAGGTCATGTCGGGATACGATACCCACGAACCGCCGCTCGCGACGGACCCTGCGACCGAGCCCCGGAGGCTCGAACCATGAAGATCCCCCGTTCCATGGGCGCTGCCGCCCTCCTCCTCTCCCTGTCGTGGGCCTCCCCGCTCGCGGGCGCCGAGCTGATCGGCGTCGACGGGTTCACGCTCTTCCGCTTCGACACGACGGCCGGGACCTCGACGTTCGTCGGCGCCGTGACGCCGGTCGACGGGAACGAGCTCCGGATCTCGCACGTCGCGCGGGCCCCGGACCAGCAGCTCTACGGGCTCTCGACCGCGCAGATCGGGCCGGTCGTCAACGTCACGCCGGGCTGGGTCTACCGCATCGACGACCAGACCGGCGTCGGGACGCCGCTCTGGAACCTCGGCTCGGTCCTGCCGGGCGCGGCGGCGATTCACCCGCTCGACGGCTCGCTCTGGTACTCCGTCCTGTCGTCCGGCCCGTGGGGGCCGTTCGGTCCCGACGTGTCGCTCTTTCGGATGGACCTTTCGAACGGGGCGGTGACGCCGAAGGGGACGTTCGTGAACGGGTTCGCGTTCGCGTTCTCGTCGCTCGCGTTCGACCTAGCGGGGAACCTGTACGCCCTGAACGCCGCCGACACGTCGCTCTGGTCGGTCGACCAGGGCGGCGTCACCGGTCCGGGCACGCAGAAGATCGGGGACCTCGGCGGCGGCGTCGACGCGACGCTCGGCGTGATCCTCGTCGACGACTTCCCGTCGGGGGAGGTGTTCGCCTACGCGAAGGCGAACCGCAGCTGGTTCACCGTCGACGTCGTGACCGGCGCCGCGACCGCGACCGGCGTCACGACGGCGGGGGCGCCGCCGATCACCGACCTCGCGGGGAGCTCGTGCGGGGCGTCGCAGCAGGTCTACGGCGCCGGCTGCTTCGGCTCGGGCGGGTTCGTGCCGTCGCTGACGGTCGAGGGGTGCGTCGAGGTCGGCGCGCAGATCCAGCTCCTCTACGCGAACGGGCTCGGCGGCCGGCCGGCGGTCCTGATGATCGGGACGCAGAAGGTCCAGACCCCGATCGGCGGCGGCTGCGACCTCCTCGTGTCGCCGCTCGCGCTGGTGACGCCGGCGTTCGTCCTCGGCGGCGCCGGGGCGGGGAACGGCACCGCGACCCTCCCCGCGCTCGTCCCGCCGGCGGCGTCGGGGGTCACGCTGACGCTGCAGGGCGCCAGCGGGGACGCGTTCAACCAGATCGGCTTCGTCGTGACGAACGGCGTCGAGCTTCAGATCCCGTGACGGACGACTCCCGCGAGGAGTGCACCCGCATCCTGCGGGAGGTGGGAGAGGGTCGGCAGCAGCGCGCGTCCGACCTCCTCCCGCTCGTGTACGACGAGTTGAGGAAGCTCGCGCGGGTCCGCGTCGCGCGCGAGGCGCCGGGGCAGACGGTGCAGGCGACGGTGCTGGTGCACGAGGCGTACCTCCGCCTCGTCGGCGCCGACGACCCCGGGTGGAACGGCCGCGGCCACTTCTTCGGCGCGGCGGCGCTCGCGATGCGCCGGATCCTGGTCGAGCAGGCGCGGCGGAAGGCGCGGGCGCGGCACGGCGCGGGACGGGAGCGGCTCGAGCTCGACGACGTCGACCCGTCGGTCGAGCCGCCGGCCGCGATGGACGTCCTCGCCGTCGACGACGCGGTCGGTCGGCTCGAGGCGAAGGACCCGCGGAAGGGGGAGATCGTGAACCTCCGCTACTTCGCCGGCCTCACCAACGAGGAGACCGCGGCCGCGCTCGGCGTCTCGGTCGGCACCGTCGAGCGCGAATGGCGCTTCATCCGGAGCTGGCTGCAGGTCGAGCTGCGGGAGTAGGGGCCGTCGATCGGTCGGCGGCCGCGACCGCCCGTCGGGTCACTTCACCTTCAGTGCGACCGTCCGCTCGGCTGTCTCGCCGGTCGCGTCGACCACGCGCACGGTGACCGTCGCGTTCGCGGCCTCCGCCGGCGTGCCGGTGATCTTCGCGCCCTCGAGCGCGAGCCCGGCCGGCAGGCCCGGGCCGACGACGGACCACGCGTACGGCGCGACGCCGCCCTTCGCCTGCAGCGACGCCTGGTACGTCTTCCCCGCCTTCGCGGTCTTCAGCTTCTTCGTCTTCACCTTCAGCGTCGGAGCGACGGAGAGGACGTACAGGCCGAGGTCGTCGGCGCCGCTCGCGTCGACGACGCGGACCTGCAGCACGAAGTCGCCGGTCTCGAGCGGGACCCCCGTGAGCTTCCCGTCCGTCGCGCCGAGGAGGACGCCGTCCGGGAGGAGGCCGTCGATCACCTCGAACGTCTCGCTCCCCGCGCCTCCCGTCACCTTCAGCGTCGCCTTCAGCTTCTGACCGTGCTTCGCCTTCGGGAGCGTCGTCGTCTTCAGCTCGAGCGGCCGGACGACGCGGACCACGAACTCGGTGCTCGCGGTCGCGCCGGCCGAGTCCTCGAGCTCGACCCGGAACGTCGCCGTCCCCTTCTTCTTCGGGAGCCCGACGACGCGGCCGTCGGCGGCGAGCGCGAGCCCCTTCGGGAGCTTGCCGTTCGTGAGCGTCACCGAGTACGGGGGCGCGCCGCCGGACGGCTTCAGGTCGGCGTCGTACGGCTGGCCGAGCGACGCGGCCGGGAGGACCGCCGCCGCGAACAGGCCGAGCGGCGGCGCCTTCTCGACGGTGGTGAATCGGACGTCGGCGCGGCCGAGGTTCCCCTGGTGGTCGGCGACCTCGACGCGGAGGCTCCCCTCGTCGATCGCCGTGATCGGCGTGGCGAGCGGGAGCGAATAGACGCCGTCGGCGACCGGCGCGAAGTGGCCGGCGAGCTCGGTCTCCGGAGAGAGGCCGTTCACCTCGAAGTTCGCGCGGACCGAGAGGGTCGGGAGGTCGAGGCCGGAGGTCGCGTCGGCGATCCCGAACCGGAGCTCGGTGACCGGGGCCGTCAGGAGACCCGCGCGCGGCGACGAGACGGTGACGATCGGACGGAGGTCGTCGGCGAACCAGCCGAGGTGGGCGTTGCCGGTCGTCTGCCCGACGTCGATCGGCGCGCCGAGGTCGATCCAGCGCGCGACCGTCATCTTCTCGTCGATCGTCAGCGGCGCGATTCCGCTGTCCGGCGGCGGCATGATCGTGCCGGTGAAGTCGAGGTCGGCGTCGTTCGGCTCGGCGCCGGCGGGGAGCGTCGCGGCGACGCCCGGGACCGTCTCGGTCGGATGGTCCTCGTTGGTCCAGCCGTCGAGGCGCTCGCCGAACAGCTTCCAGACCAGGAGGCTGCGCCGGCTCTGGAACTTCCGGACGTAGCGGCTGGCGTTCGCGTCGCGCCACGTCCCGGTCTTCACGACCGGCGGGTGTCCCCACTGCGCGGCGGCGTCGTCGGCGAGGCGGCGGTAGTCGCCGGGGAGGTCCTTGACCATCGTCAGGTCGTCGAGGACGAGGTTCCCCGGCGGGTCGGGGTCGGTCTTCGTGTGGCACCCGACGCACTTCGCCTGCAGGAGCGGGCGGATGTCCGCGTAGAACTCGACGTCGACCATGCTCGCCGACTCGACCGCGAGGTCGGGGGCGCCGTTCGCGTCGTGGGTGACGATCGGCGTCACCTTCGAGAGGTCGTGGATCGAGTAGGTCGACTGCGCGGCGGCGGTGAGGTCGAAGTCGAGCGGGAGCTGGCTGTGCGAGTGGCAGCCGCCGCAGTTCACCTGCTTCTCGCCGGGTCGGACCTGGTGCCACGTCTGCGCCATGTTCAGCGCCAGGCCGTTCCGGTCGATCGTCTGGAACGAGTACGGGAGGTTCGCGGGGATCTTCACCACGAAGCTCGTGTCCGGGTTCCCGTCCGGGTCGAGGATCGGCTCGCCCCCCGGGCCGAACTTCCGGACCGGGATCTCGCCGAGGATGCGGAACCGCTCGTTCGCGTGGCTGTGGAAGTGCCGCCCGAAGACGCCGGCGTAGTTCGGGCCGTAGCTCAGGTGCGTCGTCGGCTCCATGCCGATCAGGCGGATCGCCCAGATGTCGGAGTCGTCGTACTTCCCGGCGTCCGCCCCCTGCCAGAGCCAGTTGCTGCTGACGTCGTTCTGCGCCGAGTTGAACGGGTCGAGGCCGTCGTACGACGCGGCGCCGACGCCGGGGAACGACTCGCGCCGGTAGAGGCTGCTCGAGCCGACGAGGCCGTACGGCGTCCCCTCCGGCAGCGCGGGGTCGAGCGTCCCGTCGTTCGGGAGCCACGGCCGCAAGGTCGGCTGTTCGACCCCGTGGATCGAGGCGTACGGCACGACCGCGCGCGGCCACGCCTCGTTGTACTTCGGGTCGTTCTTGATCACGACGAGGTCGTCGGGGGACGAGACCGGCGCGCCGTCCGGGAGGAGGACGATGCCGCCGTCGTAGTACGGCATCGGCGTCGGGCGGTTCAGGTCGTTCGCCGGGCCGGGCGTCCAGACCGCGAGGAGGTCGCCGGCGGGGGCGGCGGACGGGTGCGTGAACTTCCCGACGCGCTCGCCGCCGGGGCCGACCGGGGCCGCGGTGTCGTCGCCGTGGGTGAACGGCGTCAGCGAGTGCATGCCGTACGGCGTGAACGACATCCGGAACGTCGTGAGCTTCCCGATCTCCTTCGTCTGGGAGATCTCCGGGTTCTCGGCGACCGGCGCGCCGTGGAACGGGGCCGTCTCGGGCGGCGGCCGGACCGGCAGGCGGTAGAGGGCGCCGAAGCCGTTGTTGTTCTGGTTGTAGTAGTCGACGACGACGACGTCCTCGCCGGTCAGCTGGGTCGCGAAGTGGAACGCGCTCGGCTTCTTGAACGCCGAGACGATCGGCGCCCAGGCCCGGCCGTCCGGCTCGATCACCCAGAGCCCCCAGAGACGGTTGTCGCGGATCCCCTGCGACTCGAACGACGAGAACATGATCCGGCCGTCGCGGAGGACGCTCGGGTGCAGCGCGCTGCCGAGGCTCATCGGCGCGATGGCGGTGACGTTCGAGCCGTCCTCGTCCATCACGTACAGCTGCATGTTCGGATAGGTGTAGCTCTTGTTCGGGAGGTACGCGCGCCGGTTGCTCGTGAAGGCGATCCGGCCGCCGGGGAGCGGGCAGGGGCCGGTGTTGAGGATGCCGTAGCCGAGGAAGTTCTTCCCCGCCGGCGGGTCGAGCGGGTTCGTCTCGTCCCACTGGCCGATCCCGGTGTTCGGGGAGAACCCCCCGTCGGTGATCTGTTCGACGACGCGCGTGTCGACGTGGATCCGGAAGATGTCCGCGCCGAGCTCGGGGAGGAAGCGGCGCTGCGGGTTCAGCGCGTCCGGGGAGAGGTCGTGGTAGAGCGCGTAGTAGATCCACTTCCCGTCGAACGAGACGGCCGGGTCGGCGACCGAGCCCGTGTCGCAGTCGACGAGGACCTCCTCCTTGCCGTTCGCGCGCAGGAGGACGAGGTCGGCGCCGGGCTCGAGGCGGGCCGGGTCGGCGACCTCGGCCCAGTGGGTGTTCTCGTGCGCGCCGTAGCGGGGCTGGCGGACGTAGACGATGTCGAAGTCGACCTTCGTCTTCGGCCCGGCGACCAGGTCCGGGGCGACCAGCGAGACGAACACGAGGGCCAGGGGCAGGGCGGGGTGTCGAATCATGGAGCTGCCTTCACCGAGCAGAGACGGTGTCGCGCGACCGGGGCGACTCGCGCCCGGCGCGTCGGTTCGACGCGCGGTTGGGCCGGCGCGAGTCCGGGTGGGGTCCGTTGGCGGCCAGAGCCTAGAGATCCGGAGGGGCGGAATGCCACTCGAACCGCCCTGTATCGACCGCGCGCGTGGCGGTCACGTCGGATGTCGGAAACGTCATGAACTCGCTCCGGGGGCCAGGATCGGACCGTTTCGAGGCCCGGCGCGGCACGCGTTGGGTCGAGCAACCATCCAGCATCCGGACGGTGTCCGACGACCGCGCCGTGGCGCGCCGCTCCGGTGGGGCGTAGGGTCGGGGCCGCCGCAACGGGAGTGCCGGAGGGGATCACGGTGCCGGACGAGAAGCTGGTTGGTCGGGGGACGGAAGATGTCCGCCCCGTGCGGGTGGAGGTCTTCCTCCAGGACCCGTTGGTCGCGGCGACGGACCATCGCGTCGGGCTGACGACGCTCTCGCTCCCGAGCGAGCCGTACCTCGGCGCCGGCCCGACGACCGGGCGCGTGCGGGTCGTCGACCTCGACGCGGACCAGGACGTCGTGCACCCGCCGGTGAAGCCGCTCGCGCGCGGCGGCGGGTTCGCGGTCGGGCGGGCGAAGGTCGGCAACCGCCGGTTCCACCAGGCGAACGTCTGGGCGATCGTGCAACGGACGCTCCACCTGATCGAGGACGAGCGGGCGCTCGGGCGGCGGGTGCCGTGGGCGTTCCCGGGCGGGCGGCTGACGATCCACCCTCATTACGGGTACGGCGAGAACGCCTGGTACGACCGCGACGCCGGCGCGCTCTGCTTCCTCTCGTTCGACGCCGCGGACGACGGCCGGCGGGTCCACACCTGTCTGTCGCACGACATCGTGGTCCACGAGCTCGGGCACGCGGTGCTCGACGGGATGAAGCCGCTCTACAACGAGGTCGACGGCCCGGACGTCGCCGGATTCCACGAGTACTTCGGGGACGCGCTGGCGATGTCGTCGGCGCTGACGATGCGGGAGGTCCTCCTGGCCGTCGTCCGCGACCGGCCCGAGCGGCTCTCCGCCCGGAACGTCGTCAGCGACATCGCGCTCGAGTTCGGGACCGCGGCGAACGGCGAGGGGGCGCTCCGCTCCGGCGCGAACACGAAGACGATGCGCGACGTGCGCGGGTCGTGGGAGGAGCACGACTACTCCGAGGTGCTGAGCGGCGTCTTCAACGACGTCCTGGTCGCGCTGTACGAGGCGGAGATCCCGCGGGCGCTCGCGGCGCGCCGCAAGCGGACGATCGACGGGCAGGTCGCGATGCACGCGCTGATCAAGGCGGCGCGGCAGACCAGCCGGATGATGCTCCGCGCGATCGACTATCTCCCGCCGGCCGGGATGACGTACCTCGACTATGCCCGGGCGGTCCATCGAGCCGACGAGGTGGCGTATCCGGTCGACGACCGCGGGTACCGGCGGATCGTCGCCGACGCGTTCCGCCGGCGGGGCGTCGTCCGGTCGCGGAAGGACGCCGCGGCGTCGGTCCGCCTGCAGAACGACGCGTTCCGCGCGTACGACGTCGACCGGCTCGCCGGCACGAAGACCGACGCGTACGTCTTCCTCGACGCCAACCGGGAGACGCTCGGGATCCCCCGGGACGTCAACTTCGCGGTCACCGGCCTCCACCGGACGAGGAAGCGCGGGCCGAGCGGCTACTACTCGCCGCGCGAGATCGTGATCGAGTACGTCTGGGACGAGGAGGTGCCGCTCGACGGCCGGCGGTTCGGCGGGCTGAACGGCGCGACGTTCACGCTCTGGTGCGGCGGGACGCTGGTGTTCGACGCCGACGGGAACGTCCTGCACTCGGTCGTCCGGGCCGGCGACGCCGCGCGGCGGAAGCGCCTGCGGGCGTACGTGGCGTACCTGGTCGAGGAGGGGCTGCTCGGCGACGACGAGCACGAGC
>JAUIEL010000929.1 GCA_030428825.1 bacterium | reverse complement strand
GGCGGGGAGGGCGGCCCGGCCGAGGTCGAGCGGATCGTCCCCGACGGCCTGTCGGAGATCGTCTTCCACCTCGCCGACGTCCCGCGGCGGTGCCTCGACGGCGTCGAGGCGACCCAGGCATCGGCGCTCCTCGCCGGGCAGCTGACGGGTCCGGTCCTCCTCCGGCCGCCGGGTCGGACCTCGATCGTCGCGGCCCGGCTGCGGGCCCACGCGATTCCGACCGTGCTCGGCGTGCCGGGGCGCGAGCTCGCGGGGAGGATCGATCCGGCCGAGGACGTCCTCGGCGCCCGCGCGCGACGTTGGCGAGAGCGGATCGGCGCGGCGCCGACGGTCGACGCCGCCCTGGGCGAACTCCGGGGCGCGCTCGAACGCGCGCTCGATCGGAACCTCCCGCGGACCGGACGGCCGGACGCGATCGCCCGGGCCGTTCGGCTCCTGGCGGCGTCGCACGGCGCGCTCCCGATCGACGTCCTCGCCGCGGACGTCGGGCTCTCGCGCCGACAGCTCGAGCGGACCTTCCTCGAGCGCGTCGGCGTCTCTCCGAAGCGGTACGCGCGGTCCGTCCGGTTCGCCGCGGTCGTCGCCGCGCTCGAGGAGGTGGCGCCGCCGAGCCTCGCGCGGATCGCGGCGGAGTTCGGGTACGCGGACCAGCCGCACCTGAATCGCGACTTCCGGGAGCTCGCCGGCTGCTCGCCCCGCGTCTTCCGGGCCGAGCGGAACCCGTGGAACGCGTCGTTCGTCACGGGGTCCTCGTAACGCGTCGGCGTCCCCCCGGATTCTCCGGTCGTCCTCCTCGCGTCCCGGAGAAGCCATGCGCCGCGCCCTCCTCCCGCTGATCGGCGCGCTCGGGGCGACGCCGGCGCCGAGCTGCTTCGAGGTCCGGCTGCAGGCGGGGTTCGTCGACGGTCCGAACGCGCGGTTCGGCGTCCGGTGCGACCCGCTGCGCGGACACTGACGGCGGGGGTTGGTAACGTGCGCCGATGCCGCACGCCGATCTCGACTCCGTCGCCGCCGCCCTCGACCGCATCGCCCCGCCCGGCCTCGCCGAGGAGTGGGACAACGTCGGGCTCCTCCTCCGGCCGTCGCGGCCGCGGCCGGTCCGGCGAGCCGTCCTGACGATCGATCTGACCGAGCCGGTCCTCGACGACGCCCTCGCCCGGAAGGCGGAGCTGATCGTCGCGTACCACCCGCCGCTCTTTCGCGCCGTGAATCGTCTCGACCCGTCCGTGCCGCACCAGCGCGTCCTGCTCCGGACGATCGAGGAGCGGGTCGCCGTCCACTCGCCGCACACCGCGCTCGACGCGGCGCCGGGAGGCGTGAACGATTGGCTCGCCGACGGACTCGGGGCGGGGCTCCGCCGGCCGCTCGTGCGCCCGCGCGACCGGCTCCTCCTCGGGCCGAGGCCGGCCGCGCCGGCGGCCCACGGCGAGATCGCGGGGCAGGGGCGTCTCGTCCTGCTCGACCGCGCCGTCGACCTCGCGACGGTCGTCCGCCGGGTGAAGCGCCACCTCGGCCTCCGCCACGTCCGGGTCGCCGCGGCGAAGGCGCACGCGGACGGCGCGAAGGTCGCGACGGTCGCGCTCTGCGCCGGCGCCGGCGGGGACGTGCTGAACGGCGTCGAGGCGGACCTCCTCCTGACCGGCGAGCTGCGGCACCACGACGTCCTCGCCGCCGTCGA
>JAUIEL010000255.1 GCA_030428825.1 bacterium | reverse complement strand
CGGCCCGGCCCAGGAGGACGCCGTGCGTCGCGGGCTGGCGTCGCAGGAGCGGCTCGGTCCGTTCACCGATCCCGCCGACGTGGCGCGTCGGCTCGGCCTCGACACGCGGCAGATGGAAGCGCTCGCGCGGCTCGGCGCGCTGCGGGCCTTCGACGCGCGACGTCGGCAGGCGTTGTGGGAGGTCGCCAGGCTCGGCCACGCCGACGGCGGCCCGCTGGCGCAGGTGTTCCCGAAGGAGGGCGACGTGGCGCTGCGCGATCTGCGTGAGTTCGAGCGCGTGTGCGAGAACTACCGCCAGGGCGGCGCGAGCCCCACGCGACACCTGATGGGGGAGCTGCGCCCGCGCCTCGCCGCGCTCGACGTGTGGACCGCGCGCGAGGTGATCACCGGGCGGCGCGCGGCGGGGGCGGTGCAGCGCGCATCACGCGGCGGCGACACGTCGCGCGCCGCGCGCGACGCCCCGTCGAGTCGGCGATCACGCGTCGCAGGCGTGCGCGTCGCGGGCCTCGTGATCTGTCGTCAGCGGCCGCCCACCGCGGGCGGGCTGTGCTTCGTCACGCTCGAGGACGAGACCGGCTTCGTGAACCTGATCCTGTCGCCCGAGGTCGTCGAACGCTGCCGCGACGGCCTGCGCGCGCCGCTGCTGCTGGCCGAGGGCCCGCTCGAACGCGCCGACGGCGTGGTGAACCTGCGCGCCACGTCGCTGCAGCCGCTGTGGGGCGAGCGGCTCGAGGGGTTGGCGTCGCACGACTACCACTGAGGCGCCCGGACGCCCGCGGGCGTGCGCTCAGTCGGGCAGCGCGAGCGTCTCGAACACGTCCGACATGGCGCCGCCCGGCGTGAGGCCGCCGCCGGCGACGGCGATCGTGTCGTCGTCGAGCAGCACGGGGTACATGCCCTGACGCGCCGTGGGCATCAGCGCGTCGGTGCGCCAGATGCCGAGCTCCGTGTCGTAGACGTCCACGCGGTCGTAGGTGCCGAGCTGGTTGGCGCCGACGCCGTCCTTGCTCTCGCCGCCCATGACGAAGAACTCGCCGTCGCGGAACACGGCGCGCCCCATGCTCGCGCGCGGCACGGGCAGCGGCGCGACGCGCGAGCCCGGCAGCGCGCTCCAGTCCCAGGTGTCGGTGGCGGGGTCGTAGACGAACACGTCGTCGTGGCCCGGCGCGACCTCGTGCGCGCGCCTCAGCGACGCCGCGCCTCCGTTCTCGTCCCCCTCGAGGCGCGCCGCGACCTCTCCGAGGCCGAGGAGCGCCTGCGCCCGACGCTCCGCGTGGTGGGGGCGACGGGGCGCCTCCCCCTCCAGGAACCGCCCCCGCTCCTCTTCGAGCTCGTAGCGCAGCCCCTCCTCGCCGAGTTCCTCGAACGCGCGCGCCGCGCGGCCGTACGCCTCGCGGGCCCCGTCGGCGTCGCCGTCGCGCGCCTCCGCGTGGCCGAGGAGGAGGGAGCACTCGGCGGCGAGGAGGCGGTTGTTCCAGAGCTCGCTCTTCCCGAGCACCGACTCGACCCGGCGCGCCACCTCGGCCGCGGTCGAGAGGCGCCCGGCTTCGAACTCGGCCCACGCCCGGCGGCACGGGAGCCAGGAGCGGATTCGCTCGCTGGCGACGGCCGCCTCGTCCGTGCCGACCGCCGGCGCGTCGCCGGCGTCGAGCGGGACCCCGATCGCGGTCCCCGCCAGCGCCTCGTCCGCGGCGGCGAGCCAGAGGAGGCGCAGCTCCTCCTCCCCGCGCCGACGGAGGTGGGAGAGGATCGTCCGGGCGCCGAACGGCCCGTCGAGCGCGTCGTCGAATCGGCAGTACGCCTCTTCCAGCGAGGCCGCCTCCTCGGCCTCGAGGATCGCCGCGTCGACCGCGGCGGACCGGCCGCGACGCCGGAGCTCGACGATCGAGCCGACCAGGAGGACGCGCGCCCGCGTCGTCGCCGCCGCCCGCTGGTGCGGGGGCGGCCGGCCGATCCGCGCGAGCGCCCGGTCGATCGAGCGTCCCGCGGCCTCCGGATCGCCGGCGAGCCACTCGACGACGCCCCGCGCGAGGGCGAGCTCGGCCGCCTCCCGGGCGAGGGCGCCCGGCTCCCGGCTCTCGAGGTCGCGGAGGCGCCGCTCGATCCTCACGAGCACCGGCGCGGCGCGCTCGAGGTAGACCCCCTCGATCAGCGCCTCGCGCAGGAACGGGTCGAGGTCGCGCGGCGCGTGCTCGCGGGCGCGGCGGGCGACGTCGAGGGCCTCCTCGGCGCGCGCCTCGGCGAGCAGGCGTGTCCGGACCCCGGAGAGGGCGAGGTCGGCGCCGGCGGCGACGGCGGGACGCGGATCCCCGCCGAGCTCGAGGAGGAGGGCGACGCTCCGTTCCGAGGCGACCGGCGCGAGGGCGGTCAGCACCTCGCCGACGAGGTCGTCCCGGGCCGGGACGTCCAGGAACGAGAGGAAGGTCGACTCCGCGGGCCCGGGGGAGAGGGCGGCCGCGAGCTCGATCGCGAACGGCGCCCGCTCGCGCCCCCCGTCGCGGTAGAGGTCGACGGCGGCGCCCCCCCAGGCGTCCGGCAGGGGGGCGGCGGCCGCCTCGACGACGGCGCGGAGCTCGGCCGGCGTCGCCAGGACGAGGGCCGTCGCGAGCGGGGCGGCGTCGTCGGGGCGCGGCCGGCGCGCCGCCACGCACGCCGCGAGGGCGCGGGTCCTTCGGTCGGGGGCGCGGAGCAGGGCGGCGAGGTCGTCCGGTCGGTCGGGGGTCGTCCGGTCCGCGAGGAGCGCGGCGAGCCGCTCCCGCGCCCGGTCGTCGGCGGCGTCCGAGGGTTGGACGAAGGCGGCCGCCAGGAGGGGCGCCAGGAGGACCGCCCCGAGTCCGCGTCGGACGGCCGGGCGCCCGCCCCGGTTCTCCAAAACCCTTTGCATCGAAAAACTTGGAGAGCTAGGATCGCACCCCGTACACAGTGGGGCCGCGCTCTGGAGAGTGGGCTTTGCCCACTTTTCTTTTTTGGGTCGCGTGGTCACGGGCTCGACGCCTCCCCGCCGGACGGTTCGAACGGACCGACCGCACGGGCACGGTGCCCCCGGGCCGACCGACGTTCGGGTATCCCGTCGATGCTGAATGGCGAAGAACTGATCCGATTGATCGACACGATCCATCGCGACAAGGATATCGACAAGGAGGTCCTCTTCGAGGCGATCGAGACGGCTCTCCTGACGGCGGTGCGCAAGAAGTACGGCGAGCGCGAGGAGCTGGCGATCGAGATCGAGCGCGACTCCGGCGAGATCATCGCCTGGGACGGCGACGAGGAGGCCGAGGACGTCGACCTGAACGAGCTCGGCCGGATCGCGGCGCAGACGGCGAAGCAGGTGATCATCCAGAAGATCCGCGACGCCGAGCGGGACGTCATCTACGACGACTACGAGGACAAGGTCAACACGATCGTCACCGGCACGGTGCAGCGGATCGAGGCCGGCAACATCATCGTGAACCTCGGTCGCGGCGAGGGGATCATCCCGCGCCACGAGAAGGTGCGGAGCGAGAACTACAACCCCGGGGACCGGATCAAGGCGATCATCTACGACGTCAAGAAGATCGGTCCCAAGGTGAAGATCATGCTCTCCCGGGCCGACCCGGAGATCGTGAAGAAGCTGTTCGAGCTCGAGGTGCCGGAGATCGCCGAGCACGTCATCGAGGTGAAGAGCATCGCGCGCGAGCCGGGATTCCGGACGAAGATCGCGGTCCACTCGATCGACAGCCGGGTCGACTGCATCGGCGCATGCGTCGGCATCCGCGGCACCCGCATCAAGTCGATCACCGACGAGCTGAACGGCGAGAAGATCGACATCATCCGCTGGAGCGACAGCCTCGAGGAGCTGATCCTCAACGGGCTGCGTCCGGCGCAGATCTCGAACATCGATCTCGACCACGAGAACAAGATCGCGAACGTCCTCGTCCCCGACGACCAGCTGTCGCTGGCCATCGGGCGGAAGGGGCAGAACGTCCGGCTCGCGTCCCGGCTGACGGGGTACGAGATCCAGATCCAGAGTCCGACCCAGGCCGCGCTCGGCGATCGGGACGGCGACGGCGACGCCGAGGTCGAGGCCGCGCGCGAAGCGCTGATGTCCGACGCCAAGGCCCCGTCCGCACCGCCGGCGGCGGCGGAGGGGGAGGCGTCGGCCGCCACGGACGCGCCGGCGGACGATGCGTCCGCGACCCCGTCCGACCCGGCGGAGAACGCGCCGACCGAGGGGCCGACCGAGGCCTCCGGCGACGCGATCCCCAGCGAGCAGCCGAGCGAGCAGCCTAGCGAGCAGAAGGAGGAGAACGCCTGACGGCGATCCGGGATCGGATCGCGAGGCGTCGAGTCTGATGAGACTGCACGAGCTGGCCAAGGAGATTGGCGCGGAGAGCAAGGCCCTGCTCGCATTGGCGAAGGACCTCGGTCTCGGCGTCCGCAATCACTCCTCGAGCCTCGCCCCCGGACAGGTCGCCATCCTGAAGGCCGCGTATCGCGAGTCGGTCGGGGAGGGCGCGGGCGAGGCCGCGACGGAGGAGGCGCCGAAGCGCAAGAAGCGCGTCCGCCGCAAGAAGAAGGTCGAGCCGGTCGAGGTCCAGGAGACGGAGGCCGACGAGTCGGACGTCGACGTGGACGAGCACGAGCCGGCCTTCGAGGAGGAGGCTCCGGCCGCCGTCGAGGCGGACGAAGCGTACGAGACGGCCGTCCCCGAGGTGGTCGCCGAGGCGCCGTCGACGGCGGCGCCCGACGCGGCCCCGGACACGGAGGAAGCGCCGGCCGAGGCCGAGCCCGAGGTCGAGGAGGCCCCGGCGGTCGCCGCCGAGTCGTCCTCGCCCGAGCCGACCCCCGCCGCCGCCGCGGACGAGCCGGCGTCGGCACCCGCGCCGACCCCGACGCCCGTCGAGGCCCCCGAGTCCGCCGAGCCCCAGCCGGTCCGGCCGGCCGCGCGTCAGAAGCCGGCGGCGGCGCCGGGCGCCGGCGGGACGGCGACCTCCCCCGAGAAGAAGCCGGAGGTCCGCAAGGTCACTCCGAGGAAGCGGACCGGCGCGAAGATCGTCGGCCGGATCGAGCTCCCGAAGGAGGAGATCGAGAAGGCCCGCGGACCGCGCACCTCGCCGGGAGGCGGCGGGGGGTACGGCCCCGATCCGACCGGCCCGTTCTTCGACGACCCGACCGGCCGCGGCCGGGGCGGCGTCGCGCGGGAGCAGGACCCGAAGAAGAAGTCGACGTCGCGGGTCAAGGACGACCCGCTGTCGTGGAGCCCGGACGACGAGGACGATCCGCTGCTGCAGGGGATCCGCATCCGGAACGTGCAGACGGGGCCGCACCAGCGCCGTCCGCCGCGCCGGGTCGGCCCGCGCCGCTCGGGCCGCCGCGCGCCGACGCCGACGCCGACCGGTCCGGTCGACGTCCAGGTGCCGATCTCCATCCGCGACCTCTCGCAGGCCCTCGGGTCGAAGGCGAACGACATCATCCGCATCCTCATGCGCCAGGGGATCATGGCCGGGGTGAACCAGGCGCTCGACGAGGACGGCGTCCTCGAGGTCGCGACCGCCCTGAACCGGGAGGTGAACATCACGACGGAGAAGGGCAAGGAGGAGTCGTTCCTCGCCGAGGTCGACGAGTTCGAGAAGCAGATGCGCGAGCAGAACGACACCGAGCAGATCGCGGGCCGCGCGCCCGTCGTCGCCTTCCTCGGCCACGTCGACCACGGCAAGACCTCGCTCCTCGACTACATCCGGAAGGACAACGTCGCGGCGGGCGAGGCCGGCGGGATCACCCAGTCGATGCGCGCGTACTCCGTCCTGACCGAGAGCGGCCAGCGGATCACCTGCCTCGACACCCCGGGCCACAAGGCGTTCACCGAGATGAGGGCGCGCGGCGCTCACGTCACGGACATCGTCGTGCTCGTGGTCGCGGCGGACGACGGCGTCATGCCGCAGACCGCCGAGGCGATCCAGCACGCGCTGGCGGCCGAGACGCCGATCGTCGTCGCCCTGAACAAGATCGACAAGCCCGAGGCGAACGTCGACCGCGTGCTGCAGCAGCTCGCGTCGGAAGGCGTGATGGTCGAGGGATGGGGCGGCGAGGTCCAGTACCAGCCGGTCTCCGCGATCACCGGCCAGGGGATCCCCGATCTGCTCGAGAAGCTCGCCCTCCAGGCCGAGATCATGGACCTGAAGGCGGACCCGACGCGCCCCGCGGTCGGGACGGTCATCGAGTCGAAGAAGGACGAGAAGCTCGGCGCGGTGGCGACCGTGCTGGTCCAGGAAGGGACGCTCCGGGCCGGCGACGTCGTGCTCTCCGGGACCGCCTACGGCCGGATCCGGACGTTGATCGACGACCAGGGCCGAAAGGTCGAGGAGGTCGGTCCGTCGACGCCGGTGAACCTGATCGGGCTGAACGAGACCCCGGACGCGAGCGAGCGGATCTGGGTCGTCGAGGACCTGAGGAAGGCCCGCGAGGTCGCCGAGGAGCGCGAGCAGAAGAAGCGCGAGGAGCGCGTCGGCGGCGCGACCGCGGCGGGCGGGATCACGCTCGACAACCTGTTCGCCAACCTCGAGGCCGGCAAGACCGAGGAGGTCGTGGTCGTGCTCCGGTGCGACGTCCAGGGCTCCCTGGAGGTCCTCCGGCGCGAGCTCGCCGACCTCTCCACCAAGGAGGTCAAGGTCAAGGTCATCCGCGAGGCGCTCGGCGGCATCACGGAGGACGACGTCCTCCTCGCCCTCGCCTCGAAGGGGGTCGTGATCGGCTTCAACGTCATCGCCGACGAGAAGGCGCGCGCCCAGGCCGACCAGAAGGGGGTCGAGATCCGCTCGTACCAGATCATCTACGAGCTGATCGACGACATGAAGGCGGCGATGGAGGGCATGCTCTCTCCGATCCAGAAGGAGGAGGTCGTCGGGCACGTCGAGATCCGCGAGGTGTTCAAGGTCTCGCGCCTCGGCAACATCGCCGGCTGCCGGGTCCAGGACGGCGTCATCCGCCGGAACTCGCGGATCCGCGTCACGCGCGACGGTCGCATCCTCCACACCGGCACCCTCGACTCGCTGAAGCGGTTCAAGGACGACGTGCGCGAGGTGAAGGAGGGGATGGAGTGCGGCCTGCACGTCGACGGGTACGACGACATCAAGGTCGGCGACGTCCTCGAGGTCATCGAGATGCGCGAGGAGAAGCGGACGCTCGACTTCGCGAGCTCCTGATGGCCGAACTCGTCGTCGGCGTGCTCGAGGTCCGGATGCGCGTCCGGGCCTCGCGCTCGTTGAAGGAGAAGCGGAAGGTCGTCCGCGGCATCAAGGACCGGATCCGCGCCCGGTACAACGTCTCCGTCGCCGAGTTCGACGACCAGGACCTGTGGCAGG
This sequence comes from bacterium, assembly GCA_030428825.1. Classification (GTDB taxonomy): domain Bacteria; phylum Planctomycetota; class B15-G4; order B15-G4; family JADJEK01; genus JAUIEL01. Next base: position 1,587 of record JAUIEL010000255.1, on the reverse strand, counting down.
CGCTGTCGCTCGGGTTCGCCATGGCCGGCTCCGACCGGACCCACGTCGCCGGGAAGCTCTCGGAGATCGCGCATCAGCTCGGCATGCACCCGGAGGCGGAGCTGCTCGAGCAGGACCTGGAGATCCTCTGACATGGGCTGGAGCGAGGAGAGTCGACTGGCGGCGAGGATCCGGGAACGGGTCGCGAACGTCGTCCTGTTCGAGCTGCAGGACCCTCGGATCGAGCCGGGTCGGGTGACGGTGACCCGCGTGCGGCTGGCGAAGGACCTCTCGACCTGCCGGGTCTTCTTCTCCGTGTTCGGCTCGGAGGCGGACCGCTCGAAGGTCCAGCACGCCCTCTCGGACGCCGCCGGCTACGTCCAGCGCGAGGTCGGCAAGGTCCTGCGGACGAGGACGGTCCCGCGCTTCTCGTTCGAGTACGACGACGCGATCGAGGGCGGAATTCGGGTCCAAGGACTGCTCGATCGGCTCAAGGAGGAGCGCGGAGAATCCGACGAAGACGGTGAGAGCCCGTCGAGTCCCGCCCCCGCCGATCCGGACGACGCGGGGGACGAGGAGCCGTCCGACGGGGTGTGACAGCTTCCCGGAGGCGGACATGTCCCTCGCAGCAGACGTCACCGTCCACGCCCGGACGGCGCTGGCCGAGGTCCGTGGCCGGCTGGTCGGGGCCGCCGATCCCGAATCCCGCCGCGCGGTCCTCGAGTACGCCCGCGGCGCCGTGGCCGACGAGGTGCTGGACCTCCTGGACGACCTGGGCCGGCACGACGACGTGCTCCGCTTCGCGCGGCTCCACCCCCTGACCGAGCGGCTGACGCAGCTGCGGCACCTCCTCCACGCCGAGCGGGAGTCGCTCCGGCACGAGGCGGACGCGCTCGGGACATCCGACCACTTCGTCTACTGCGAGGAGCTCCTGGCCGGGTTCGACACGGCGATCGCCGTCTGAGGCGGGATCAGCGCCGTCGCCAGCGCAGCCCCTCGGGGGTGTCGAGGAGCTCGATGCCGTCGCGCGCCAGCTCGTCCCGGATCCGGTCCGCGGTCTCGAAGTCTCGCGCCTTCCGGGCCTCCTCGCGGGCGGCGATCTTCGCCTCGACCTCCGCGTCGAGCGCGGCGGCCGTCGCGGTCGGCAGGACCCCGAGCACCTCGTCGACCTCGCGCAGGAACCGCAGCGCGACGTCGGCGTCCGCCCGCGAGAGATCGGACCGCTGGTTCAGGGCGTTCATGAGCTCGAACAGGGCGGCGAGTCCGAGGGAGGCGTTCAGGTCGTCGTCGAGCGCGGAGACGAACCGGGCCCGCGCCTCGTCGACCGCCTCGACCACGCCGATCGACGTCTGGTCGGACGACCCGTGCGTCGCCTTGTGCGTGAGCGAGTCGAGGAAGTTCAGCAGCCGATCGAGCGCCTGGGCCGACCCCTTCAGGGCCTCTCGCGAGAACGTCATCGGCTGGCGGTAATGCACCGACAGCAGGTAGTAGCGGACCTGCGCCGGGGTGAACCCCTCGTCGACGAGGTCCTGCGGGACCAGGACGTTCCCCTCCGACTTCGACATCTTCTCGCCGGAGAGGTTCAGGTGCGCCACGTGCAGCCACGTC
>JAUIEL010000928.1 GCA_030428825.1 bacterium | reverse complement strand
CAGATTCTCCCGTCGGTGCGGCGCCAGGCGGAGGCGGCCCGCGCGCTCGTCGTCCCGCACCCGGACGAGGTCGGCGCGGCGCCGCCGGCGGACGATCCGCACCCGGCGTGGTTCGGCGACGGCGGCCCGGCGGAGGTGTTCGATCCGCGCCTCCCCGGCCAGCGGTTCGAGCGCGACGCGCGCCCGCCGCGGTTCCGCCCGACGTCGCCGCGGCCGCTCCCGTCGTCGGAGACGGAGATCGCGTTCGCGTCGCTCGCCGACCTGTCGCATTGGGTGGCGAGCCGCGCGATCTCGTCGCTCGAGCTGACCGAGCTCTACCTCCGTCGGTTGAAGCGGCTGGACGAGACGCTCGAGTGCGTCGTCACGTTCTGCGAGGAGCGGGCGCGGGCCGCGGCGAGGCGCGCCGACGACGAGCTCGCGGCCGGTCGCCGGCGGGGCCCCCTGCACGGTCTGCCCTGGGGCGCGAAGGACCTGTTCGACACGGCCGGGATCCGCACGACGTGGGGCGCGAAGCCGTACGAGGATCGCGTCCCCGGTCGCGACGCCACGGTCGTCCGCCGTCTCGACGAGGCGGGGGCGGTCCTGATCGCGAAGCTGTCGCTCGGCGCGCTCGCGTACGGCGACCGGTGGTTCGGCGGGACGACCCGCAACCCGTTCCGCCCGGAGCAGGGGTCGTCCGGGTCGTCGGCCGGTTCGGCGGCGGCGACCGTCGCGGGCGGCGTCGCGTTCTCGCTCGGCACGGAGACGTACGGCTCGATCGGCTCGCCGTCGGCGCGCTGCGGGGCGACCGGTTTCCGCCCGACGTTCGGACGCGTGTCACGCGCGGGCGCGATGACCCTCTGCTGGTCGCTCGACAAGGTCGGCCCGATCGCCCGGTCGGCCGACGACTGCGCGCTCGTGCTCGCGGCGATCGCCGGGAAGGACGACGCCGACCCGAGCACCGTCGACGTCCCGCTGCACCTCGACCAGACCGCGGCGCTCGACGGCCTCCGCGTCGGCGTGGTCGGCGACGGCGCCGCCGACGGCCCGGTCATATCCGCCCTCCGCGACCTCGGCGCGAAGACCGTCCCGGTCGAGGCGCCGGCCGGGGACCACGGCGCGCTGATCTTCCTCCACATCGCCGTCGAGGCCGCGGCCGCGTTCGACGAGATGACCCGCGACGGCCGCGACGACCTCCTCGTCTGGCAGGACGCGCCGGCCTGGCCGAACACCTTCCGCGCCGCCCGCCTCTTCCCCGCCGTCCAGTACCTCCAGGCGCGCCGCCGCCGGCGCCGCCTGATGATCGACGCGGCCCGGACGTTCGAGGGGATCGACGTCCTCGTCGACACCCGCGGCCGGCGCTCGAGCCTCACCGCGCTGACGAACCTCACCGGCCACCCCGCGGTCACGATCCGCTCCGGCTTCCGCGCCGACGGCACCCCGCGCGCGACCCACCTCTGGGCGAACCTCCACGACGACGGCACCCTCCTGAACGCCGCCGCCGCCGTCGAACGCGAACTCGGCCTCCTCGACCGCCGCCCCGACCTCGGCTGACGCCCCCCGACGCTCCCGTTCCCCCTCCGCGCCAGCGCCCCCTCCCCGACGCGAGATCCCACCCCGACCTTCCCGTCTCCGCGCGAGCGCCCTCTCCTTCCTCTCCTTCCTCTCGTTCCTCTCCTTCCTTCCTTCTTCCTTCCCCCTCAC
>JAUIEL010000254.1 GCA_030428825.1 bacterium | reverse complement strand
CCTCGACATCTCGTTCGGGGCGACGCTGACGTGGGACCCGACCACGAACCAGCTGCTCGGCCACGCGGTCTCCGGCGGCAAGCTGTTCACGGTCGACCCGAACACCGGCCTCGCGACCGTCCTCTCGACGACGAACGCGCTCCCGAAGGACATCGTCGCGGTCGCGCAGAGTCCGAACTCGGCCCAGTGCGGCGCGGTCCTGACGTACGGCAAGGGCTGCCCCGGCCTCGGCGGGTTCGTGCCGAAGTACACGTGGAGCGGCTGCGCGGCGGCGGGCCAGCCGGTGTCGCTCTCGATCTCGAACGGCCTCGGCGGCGCGACGGCGATGATCGTCTTCGGGCTCGGTCAGGCGCAGTCCCCGATCGGCGCCGGCTGCGACCTCCTCGTCGCGCCGGTCCTGCCGGCGATGCTGTTCGTCCCGATGGGCGGCGGCGGCCCGGGGAACGGGAACGTCACCCTCGGCGGCGCGCTCCCGGCCTCCGCGTCCGGCGCGCAGTTCACGACCCAGGCGTTCGTGCTCGACGGGTCGAACGCGATCGGCGGCGTGGTCAGCAACGCCCTCGACTGCACCGTCTTCTGATCTCTTCGGCCGCTCGGAGCCGGGGGGCTCCGGCCGGGGGACGCGGGCGGTCCGGGGCGACCCGGGCCGCCCGCACCTCGTCTCCGGTTCGACGTAAGTGATTGTCGCGCGCGGGCTCCGGCTCCCGGCGCCCCGCCGGCCGCGCGGAGGCGCCGTTTCGTGCGACAATGCGCGCGCCGGAAGTGGAGATGCCGAGATGAACCCGACCCCGAGCCGTCGCGTCGCGACGGCGCTCCTCGCCACGTTCGCCACGTTCGTCGCGGCCGAGGCGCTCGCCCTCGACCTGGGCGGCTCCCTGTCCGATGCGACGACCGGCCCGATCCCCGCCGGGGTGCACCGGGTCGTCGCGAGCATCGACGTGCCGGCCGGCCAGACGCTGACGATCCAGGACGGCGCGGTCCTGAAGTTCGGCCCCTCGCTCTCGTTCACGATCCTCGGGACGTTGAGGGCGAACGGGACGGCCGGGACCGGGATCGCGTTCACGTCGATCGCCGACGACACGATCGGCGGCGACACGAACGGGGACGGCGGCGCGACGACCCCGGCTCCCGGCGACTGGCAGGGCGTGCTCGTGTCGGGGTCGGCGACCGGCTGCGTGCTGACCGAGTGCGACCTCCGCTATCACGGTTTCGGGGGCATCTCGGCCGTGTTCCTGAGCGGGGGCGGCAGCCAGCTCTCGCTGGTCGGGTGCCGCGTCCGGGACGGCGGAGCGCACGGCCTCGACGCGAACGCGCAGAGCTGCGACCTGACCGTCGCCGGCTGCAGCTTCGAGAACAACGCCCAGATCGCGATGACGGACCTCCGGATCGAGCATTGCGCGGGGATCTCGGGCTGCACCGCGACCGGCAACGGCGGGGACTATCCTCGCGTCACGCAGCCCGACCCGACGGCGGACCTGACGATCGGCGCGGACAACGCCCTCGGCGGCGTGATCGTGATCACGACGACCTGCGACGTCCCGAGCGGCGTGACGCTCACGCTCGGGGCCGGGCTCGTGGTGAAGGCGACGAGCACCGGGACGTTCTGGGTCACGGGGTCGCTGGTGGCGAACGGCACCGCCGCGCAGCCCGTGGTCCTCACCGACTTCGCGGACGACGACCACGGCGGGGACACGAACGGCGACGGGCCGTCGAACGGCACGCCGGGACACCACGGCGGCATCCTCGTCCAGCCCGGCGCCGTCGTCGACCTCGACCACGCGGTCGTCCGGTACACCGGAGCGATCGGCTTCTCCGCGATCTTCGTCAACGGCGCGGGAGCGCAGGTCAAGCTCGTCGACTGCACCCTGGCGGACGGGACGTTCCACGGGATCGACGCCAACCTGAACCCGTGCGCCGTGACGGTGACCGGCTGCGCCTTCCAGGGGTTCCAGGGGGACGCGGCGACCGACCTCCGGATCGAGCAGTGCGCCGGCTTCACCGGCAACACCGCGTCCGGGAACGGCGGCGACTTCCTGCGCGTCGGCCAGCCCGACCCGGTCGCGGACGTGACGATCACCGCCGCCAACTGCCTCGGCGGCGCGCTCGTCCTCCCGACCTCCTGCGACATCCCCGCCGGCGTGACGCTCCGGTTGGAGGCGGGCGCGGTGCTGAAGCTCCTGAACGGGACCGGCGTCTCCGTGGCCGGCGCGCTGGTGACCGCCGGGACGAACGAGCAGCCCGTGGTGATCACGAGCTTCGCCGACGACGACTTCGGCGGCGACACGAACGGGGACGGCCCGTCGGCGGGGACGCCCGGGGCGACCCGAGGAGTGTCGCTGCAGCCCGGGTCGACGGCGAGCGTGCTGGAGTACGCGGTCGTCCGGTACTCCGGATTCGGCGGCTCCGCGGGGGTGCAGGTCGTCGGGGCCGGGACGGCGCTCACCCTCGAGAAGTCGGTCCTCGCCGACGGCTCGGGGCACGGGATCCACTTCAACGGGCTCGACTCCGACATCGCGGCGACCGGCTGCGCCTTCGTGAACCTCGCGGGGACCGCCGTCGAGGGGCTCCGCCTCGACCGGTGCCAGAACTTCCTCGACAACGCCGCGGTCGGGAACGGCGGCGACTTCATGCGCGTCACCTCGCCGGACCCGGTCGGGCAGGTCGTGCTCGATCGCCTGAACTGCCTGAACGGCGCGCTCGTCTTCGCCGCGGGCTGCACCGTCGCGCAGCCGCACTCGCTGACGCTGAAGGCGGGCGTGGTCGTGAAGTTCGAGGTCCCCGGCGGCCTCCTGACCACCTCGGGGATCCTCCGGGTCGAAGGGACGCCGGACGATCCGGTCGTGCTGACGCACCTCCTCGACGACGCGATCGCGGGGGACACGAACGGCGACGGCGGCGCGACCGTCGCCGCGCCGGGGCTGTGGCAGGGCGTGCGGGTGCAGTCGACCGCCGGCGCCTCTTCCCTCGAGCACCTCGTCGTGCGGTACGCCGGGTGGAACGGTTGGAACGCCCTCCGGTCCGAGTCGCCGTCTCTCGTCGCGCGGGCCGTCCGCGCGGACCGCTGCGGGGCCGACGCATTCCGGTTGACGAACCTCGCCTCCGGCGCCGACCTCGTGGCGTGGAACGGGACCGGGGACGGGTTCGACCTCGTCGGCGGAGCGTTCCCGCTCGAGCGGTGCACCGCCGCGAACAACGCCGACCACGGCTTCCGGCGGGCGGCCGCCTACGCCGGGATCGTCACCTCGTCGATCGCCTGGGGGAACGCCGTCGGACAGTACGCGGGGTTCGCCGCCGGCGACGTCGCCTGGTCGAACGGGACCGGGCCGCTCGCCGGGTCGCACGGGAACCTCCACGCCGACCCGCTCTTCGTCGACGCGCCGAACGGCGACCTCCGCCTGCAGCCCGGGTCTCCGTCGATCGAGACCGGCGACCCGAGCCTCTTCCCGAGCCCGGCGCTCGACCCCGAGGGCCTGACCCGCGTCGCCGACGGCGATCTCGACAAGCTGCCGCGGGTCGACATGGGCGCGTACGAGTTCGGCCACGTCCGGCTCGACGTGAGCGGGACGTTCGAGCCGGGCGGCCCGATCACGTTCGCGTCGACCGGGACGCCGGGGATGCTGTCGTTCCTGCTGCTGGCGCTCGGGACGGACGAGAACCTCCTCTATCCGTACGGCGCGCTCCTGGTCGACCCGCTCGCGGCGTTCACCATGACCGCGTGGGTCCCCGCGCCCGCGACGGTGAACCTCGTGATCCCGCCGACGATCCCGACGCCCCTCCCGCTCGCGGTGCAGCTCGCCGCCCTGAACGGTTCGCTCGCCGCGGCGGGGAACCTGTCGAACGTGCAGTCGTTCGTGATCGACGCGTAGCAGCCCGTTGAAGAAGTGCTTTCGGTGCGAGGCGAGTTCCTCGCGGCCGAGATCAAGGCGCGCATCCGGAGGCGAATCGCCGATTCATCTCGATCCGGATGATGGGGTCAACGAAGAGATCGGCCGCGCGGGGCCGCCGCAGCCCGGAGTGACTTCTTCAATGGGCCGGTAGGGGCCGGGCGGCGCACCGTGAGTCGAAGCGCCGCCCGTCCACCGCGCGCGTTCCGGTACGATCGAGTCGTTCGGTCGCCCTTCCGTGACGAAAGGTCGTCGATGCTCCGGCCCCGCCTCTCCCTTCGCGTCGCACTCCTCGCCATCGCCCTGACGTTGGTCGCGTCCGCCGCCCGAGCCGCGACGATCGTCGTGCCGACGGATCACCCCACGATCCTCGGCGCCATCCTCGCGGCCACCGATGGGGACACGATCCTCGTGCTCCCGGGGACCTACGGGGAGAACATCGCCTTCTCCGGGAAGGCGGTCGCCGTGGTCAGCCAAAGCGGCCCCGAGGTGACGGTGATCGACGGGGGCATGAACGGCCCGGTCGTCCGCTTCGACGCGGGTGAGAAGGCGACGTCCGTGCTCGAGGGGTTCACGATCACGCACGGTTCCGGAGACCCGTCGAACGGTCGGCGCGGCGGCGGGATCTACTGCTCCGGTTCGTCTCCCGTGATTCGCGGCAACGTGATCCGGGAGAACGTGGTCGACGGCGGGGCGGAGGACGGAGAAGGCGGGGGGATCTACGTCGGCGTGGGCGCGCCGACGATCGTCGACAACGTCATCGAGGACAACGTCGCGACCGGGCGGTTCGCGGAGGGCGGTGCCCTGTGTATCAGGTACGGCAAGACCATGACCGTCGAGGGGAACGTGATCCGAAGGAACACGGCCGTGGACGGCGGGCTCGTGAAGGGCGGCAGAGGAGGAGGGATGTACATCACGCCGGGCTCCAGCACCGACCTCCGCCTCGTGAACAACTCGTTCGTCGACAACGTCGCCGGGGGCGTCGGAGGGGCGATCGGCGGGACCACCGTCGACGGAAGCATCGAGCTGCTGCACAACACGTTCCACGGAAACGTCGCGGGATCCGAGGCGGGGGGCGCGAAGCTCTGCTTCACGACGGTGACCATCGTCAACTCGATCTTCTGGGGGAACGAGGCGGAGGATCACCCCGAGCTCGTCCTGGGTTCGATCGGCCCGACGCACGTGACGCTCCGGCACTCGAACGTCCGGGGCGGCCAGGCCGACGTCTCGCTCTCGTCGTCCACGACCCTGTCCTGGGGTCCGGGGATGATCGACGCCGACCCGCGATGGGTGGATCCGGTCGGAGGGCAGCTCCGTCTCTCCGTGAAGTCACCGTGCATCGACGCCGGAGACGGCGCCGCACCCGGCCTCCCGACCTTCGATCTCGACGGCGATCCGCGGGCCCTGGACGGGGACGGGGACGGCATCCCGGTCGTCGACATGGGCGCGGACGAGATCCCGGTGCGGTCCGTGCCGGCGATCTACGGTTCGATCCAGGCGGCGATCCTCGCCGCGACCGACGGGGATCACGTGGCGGTCGGACCGGGGACGTACCCGGAGCACCTCGACTTCCTCGGGAAGGCGATCACGGTCGAGAGCACGGGCGGCGCGGCGGCGACGGTCGTCTCCGGCTCGACGTCCGGCCCGGTCGTCGCCTTCGCGAGCGGCGAGGGGCGGGAGGCGCGCCTCGTCGACCTCACCCTGACCCAGGGGAGCGCGCCGCGCGGCGGAGGCGTGCGCATCGTCGGGGCGTCCCCGACCCTGGTCCGGAACCGGATCACGGCGAACACGGCGACCGTCGGCGGCGGTGTCTCGTGCGTCGGCGGGGCGCCGCTGCTGATCGAGAACCGGATCGATGGCAACCAGGCCGAGCGGGGCGGCGGGGTCGCCGCCGAGGGGGGCGCGGCGCCCGAGCTGGAGCGGACGACGATCGAGCAGAACCAGGCGGCGGTGGCCGGCGGCGGGGCGTGGGCGGCGGCCGCGAGTCTGGCGATCCGGGCGTGCCTCGTTCGCGCGAACCAGGCCGTGGTCGGTGGTGGAGCGGCGTTCGAGGGGGGGACGGGAGTGATGACGAACAGCGTCGTCCGCTCGAACACGGCGGACACCGGCGGGGGCATCTCCGCCGACGCGGCCTCGAACGTGACGCTGACCAACGACGACGTGCTCGAGAACACCGCGGCGACGGCCGCCGGCGGACTCGACCTGTCCGGCGCGGCGACGGTCGTGAACTCGATCGTGTGGGGAAACCTGGCGCCGATCGGCGCGCAGCTCCGGGGCGCCGTCGCGGCGGTCACGCACTGCGACGTCCAGGGAGGATGGCCGGGGCCGGGGAACATCGACGCGGACCCGGAGTTCGTCGATTCCGCGAACGGCGACCATCGGCTGGGGAACGGGTCGCCGTGCATCGACGCGGGCGACGACCTCGCCCCGGCCCTGCCGCCGACCGACGCCGAGGGGGAGCCGCGGCTCGCGTACCTCGGCGTCGACATCGGCATCGACGAGAATCACCTCGGGGGAGTGACCCTTCTCGTCCCTGGCCAGTACCCGACCATCCAGGGCGCGATCGACGCGGCGCACGACGGCGACGTCGTCCGCGTCGCACCCGGGCTCTACCTCGAGAACATCGATTTCCTGGGGAAGGACGTCACGGTCGAGAGCGAGGCGGGGGCGCATGCCACGGTGATCGACGGCCAGCAGGCGGGGAGCGTCGTGCGCATGCTCTCCGGCGAGGGGCCCGGCGCCGTCCTCCGGGGCTTCACCCTCCAGAACGGCTCGGGCTCGAAGCTCTTCTCCGCCCACCACGTCGGCGGCGGGGTCGTCTGTCGGTACGGCTCGCCGACGATCGAGCGGAACGTCGTGCGCGACTGCCACGTCGACGGACACGGCGGCGGCCTGTCCGCGGAGTACGGCAAGCCGGTCATCCGGGACAACGTCTTCTCGGGGAACTCGGCCTCTCTCCGAGGCGGCGCGATCTACCTCTCGGGTCAGGAGAGCTCCGTCTTCCCACGCAACAAGTTCGTCGCAAACGAGGCCACCCACGGCGGCGCGTTGAGGGCTTCCTACCATGCGTTCGTGGACTGTACCTTCGTCGGGAACGTGGCGGGCGAGACGGGGGGGGCGGCCGAGGTCAGCTCCTGCACCTTCGTGAACTCGACCTTCTCCGGCAATCATTCCCTCGTGGGGGGCGCCTGCGACGCTCCGGGGACCTCCTTCACGAACTGTTCCTTCACGGGGAACCAGGCCGAGGTCGGCGGGGCCCTCCATTCGTCGAGCACGCTGGCCGTCACGAACTGCATCCTCTGGAACGACTTCGCGCCGCAGGGACCGGAGATCGCGCTGACCCAGTTTCTGTGGTCGTGCGGCAGCCTCTCTCTGGCGGACTCCCTCGTGCAGGGAGGACAGGCCGCGGTCCACGTCGAGGCCGGCTGCTCCATCGCCGCGTGGAGCCAGTCGATCGATGCCGATCCGCGGTTCGTCGACGCGGTGGCGCACGACCTGCACCTCCGCGCCGACTCGCCGGCCGTCGACCTCGCGAACCCGGGCGCGGCGGATCTCCCCCCCGCGGACTTCGAGGGCGACCCGCGCACCGCGGGTTCGGCGCCGGACCTCGGCGCGGACGAGTTCTTCCGGCACCTCTACGTGGTGGGAGATCCGGCGCCCGGAGCCCCGATCGTGGTGCGGATCGTCGGGGTGCCGTCGTCGACGCCGGTGGCGCTGTTCGTGGGAGGCGGACTGCTCGCGGCCGGCCCGCTCGTGTCACCGTGGGGAGACTGGCTCCTCGATGCGCCGGTACTCGGGCCGATCCTTCTCGGAGCGGTGCCGTCCGACGGGGTCGTCTCCCTCCCCGCGACTCTCCCCCCGGCCCCGCCCGGTCCGTACTCGATCGCGCTCCAGGCGATCGTCGGCGCGGAGCTGACCAACGCCGCGGTGATGATCGTTCCCTGAGCCGGACGGGGGCCGCTCCCGTGCCCCCCTCCCTCAGGGGTTCTCCTCGGTCGCGGCCGCGCGCCGGTGCTCGGCGAGTCGCGCCTCGAGCCCCTTCACGAACGGGTCGTCCGGGCCGAGCCGGGCGACCTGCATCCGGACCGCGTCCTCGAACATCGCGATCCCCTCGTCGGCCCGTCCGTGCGCGAGGAGGAAGAGCGCGAACTCGTGGAGGGTGTTCGCGAGGTCGGGGTGGTCGTCGCCGAGCGCGCGGCGCTGTCTCGCGAGCCCGCGGCGGAAGTGCCGCTCGGCCTCCTCGGGCGCGTCGAGGTGGCCGAGCGCCGCGCCGAGACGGAGCTCGACCTGCGCCCGCAGCGGGTGGTCCTCGTCGACGTTCGCGTCCAGGATCTCCCCCGCGCGACGGGCCGAGTCCTCGGCCTCCTCGAAGCGGCGCTGGTGCAGCAGGACGCGCGAGAGGTTCAGGAGGCCGACGCCGACGTACGGATGTCGCGGCCCGAGCACCTCGCGGTAGGCGGCGATCGACTGCTCGGTCGCGTCGCGCGCCGCGTCGAAGTCGCTCCGCTGGAACAGCACCACCGACAGGTCGCTCAGCGCCGTGGCGAGGACCGTCCGGTCGGGGGCGGGGGAGCTCCGGAGGTCGGCGATCGACTCGCGCAGCAGGGCCTCCGCGTCGTCGAGGCGGTGGCGGCGGACGAGGACGCGCGCGAGGCCGAGCGAGCTCTGCATCGCGTCGTTGGCGCCCGCCTCGCCGCGCGCGCGGAACAGGTCGACCGAGCGGCGCATCAGCTCCTCCGCCCGCGCGTACCGCCCGTGGCTGCGGCAGAGCTCGCCGATGGTGCGCAGCACCGCGGCCTCGACCTCCGGCTCGTCCGCGAACCGGGAGCGCGCGCGTTCGGCCGCGGCGTCGACGACCTCGCCGAGCTGGCTGCGGTGGAACGGGCTCATCGGGTCGAGCGCGCTCAGGACGTCGCCGAGGAGGAAGCCGAGGATCGACTCGGCGCGGGCGCGGCTCTCCTGCCGCGCCCGGCCGCAAGGGATCAGACGATCAGGTACCAGCCAATCAGTCGCCGGTCAGGACGCCCATGGGCTCGACCAGGTCCAGCTCCTCGGCG
>JAUIEL010000927.1 GCA_030428825.1 bacterium | reverse complement strand
GCCACGCAAACCACTCTCTCGACGTACGTTGGCGTCGTTGCGCTGCACGGTGGGGTCAGACCCCACGACTTGCAAGTCGTGGGGTCTGACCCCACCCCACTCACCGGCCTCCGCCGCAGCGAACGCACGCGCCGGTGTCTGACACCACCGCTCTGCACTCCGCGTCAGCGCCATCCATCGGTCCTCTCCTTGCTCCCCCTTCCCCACCCAAGGAACCGGGTGAGGAAGTCCGGAGCGGGCGAGGCGGAGGCCGAGACGGGGAGGCTTCTCCGAGAGCGACCCCGCAGCGCGACTCGAAACCGCGCGGAGACCAACCCAAGCGCATCGCGCGAGGACGTGAGCGGGTCGGAGACACCTCCCCGTCTCGGCCTCCGCCGCAGCGAACGAACGCCCCGACCTCCCCGATCGCGTTCCTAGACCCTGACGTCTCCTTCGACCCCGAGGCGATCGCGGACCGGCGCCAGCGCCGGCTCGACGACCTCGGCGACGAACTCTTCGACCTGCTCGGGCGCGCGGCCGATGAACCGCTCGGGGCGGGTCAGCTCGGGGAGGAGGTCCTTCACCCCGGCGAAGAGCGGGTCGGCGGCGATCCGGTCGAACAGGTCGTTCGTCTCCCCCGCCTTCACCCGGTCGGCCGCGGCGAGCGCGTGCTGCCGGACGCCCTCGTGAAGCTCCTGACGATCGCCGCCGGCCTTCGTCCCGGCCATCAGGATCTCCTCCGTCGCCATGAACGGGAGCTCCCGCGCCACGTGCGCCTTCACCATCTGGTCGCGCACGATCAGCCCCGACGAGACGTTCAGGAGCGTCTGGAGCATCCCGTCGGCGGCGAGGAACGACTCGGGCAGGATCACCCGCCGGATCGCCGAGTCGTCGAGCGTCCGCTCGAGCCACTGGTTCATCGCGGTCTGGGCCGCCCCGTCGAGCTGCGCGGTCAGGAACCGGGCGAGCGAGCAGATCCGCTCGCTCCGCATCGGGTTCCGCTTGTACGGCATCGCGGACGAGCCGATCTGGTGCTTCTCGAACGGCTCCTCCAGCTCCCGGTCGTGCGCGAGCAGCCGGAGGTCGGTCGCCATCTTCCCGGCCGACACGCCGAGCCCCGCGACCGCGGCGAGGATGTCGTAGTCGAGCTTCCGCGGGTACGTCTGGCCGGTGACCGGGTACCGCCGCTCGAACCCCATCGCCGCCGCGACCCGCCGGTCGAGCTCCTTCACCTTCTCGTGGTCGCCGTCGAACAGCGCGAGGAACGACGCCTGCGTCCCGGTCGTCCCCTTCACCCCGCGGAACCGGAGGCCGTCCCGCAGCCGCGTGAGCGCCAGGAGGTCGTCGACGAGGTCCTGGATCCAGAGACACGCCCGCTTCCCGACCGTCGTGAGCTGCGCCGGCTGGAAGTGCGTGTACGCGACGGCCGGCGTCCCGCGATGCTCGCGCGCGAACCCCGCGAGCCGGTCGATCGTCGCGGCGAGCGGCCCGATCAGGAGGTCGATCGCCTCGCGCAGCAGGACGAGGTCGCCGTTGTCCGTGACGTAGCACGACGTCGCGCCGAGGTGGAGGATCGGCCGCGCCTCGGGGGCGACGTCCCCCCACGCGTGGACGTGCGCCATCACGTCGTGGCGGAGCCGGTTCTCGTGTTCGGCCGCCCGCTCGAGGTCGATGTCGTCGATCGTCGCCTCGAGCCGCGCGATCT
>JAUIEL010000253.1 GCA_030428825.1 bacterium | reverse complement strand
GACGGGGCCGAGGGCGGCTGAGCTCCCCTACGCCGCGTCGCGCTCGGCGTCCTCGTCCGCGTGGTCCGGGTGGTCCGGATGCATCCCCTGCTCGATCATCGCGATCCGCTCGCGATGTCGGATGATCGACTGCGTGATCTCGACCCCGCCCCAGACGATCAGGGCGATCACCGGGATCAGCACCCAGACGACTTCGGGCCGGAACAGCCGCTCCATCACGTTCTCCATCGGACGAACCTCCTCTCGAGCCTGCCCCCGTACGGTCGGACTCCCGATCCATTCTCCCGGTCTCGGGCGGACGGCCCGAGGAATTCGCCGATTCGGGCGGCGTCAAACCGCGCTCCGAGCCCGTCCTGCGCCGCGCGGGCCGCTCCGGTCCGAGATCCCCCGGCTGCAAGCCCGGATTTGAGCTATGCTTCCGGGGTTCAGCCCGGGACCGTCCAGTTTTCGGCCTTCCGCCCCGACCTTCGGCTCCGCGAGCCGGCCGGAGCACGCATGCGCGTCCAGTTCATCAACGCCCCGCCGCATCAGATCGTCGAGCGGATGTACGACACGCCGGAGTACACCCGCCTCGCCCTGGCGACCCTCGCCGGCTTCGTCCGGCCGCACGGGTACGAGGTCTCCTGCGTCGACGCCAAGTTCGAGGGGCTGACCTACGACCAGACGCTCGAGCGCGTGAAGGAGTACCGGCCCGACATCGTCGGCCTGACCGCGTTCACGAACGAGGTGAAGCCGGCCGCGCGCGTCGCCGCGATGATCAAGAAGGCGATGCCGGACGTGAAGGTCATCCTCGGCGGCGTCCACATGACGGCGATCCCCGAGCGGACGATGAACGAGTTCCCGCAGCTCGACTTCGGCGGAATCGGCGAGGGGGAGCAGACGATGCTCGACCTCCTGAACGCCCTCTCGAGCGGCGCCGACCTCGCGACCGTCGACGGGCTGATCTGGCGCGGCCCGGACGGCGCGCTGGTGAAGAACGCGCCGCGCGTCGACATCGCCGACCAGGACACGATCCCGATGCCGGCGTGGGACCTGATGCCGCCCGCGCGCGAGTACCTGGTGATGACCGCCCGCGGCTGCCCGTACTCGTGCCAGTTCTGCATGAACCCGAACGGCCGCGTGGTCCGGAAGCGGTCGCCCGAGCTGTTCGTCCAGGAGCTCGAGTGGCTGGTCGAGAACATGAAGCCGGAGCGGTTCTTCATGTGCGACGAGATCTTCTCCGTCGACATGAAGCGGACCCACCGCATCCTCGACCTGATGATCGAGAAGGGGATCCCGAAGACCGTGAAGTGGATGGCGCAGACGCACGTCAACTTCACCGACGAGGAGCTGTTCCGGAAGATGAAGAAGGCCGGCGCCTACATCGTCGGCTTCGGCATCGAGACCGGCGACCTCGACAAGCTGCAGTACCTGAACAAGGGGATCCGCGGGTACGACAAGATCGACGCGGCCCGGAAGGCGGCGAAGAAGGCGAAGCTCCCGGTCGAGGCGTACTTCATCATCGGCCAGCCGAACGAGACGTGGGACTCGGCGCGGAACACGATCCGGCTGGCGGTCCGGGTGAACCCCGACCTCCCGATCTTCGGGATCATGGTCCCGTACCCCGGCACCGAGGTGCAGCGGCTGGCGGAGAAGGGGGAGGGCGGGTTCCGGATCAAGTCGACCAACTGGGACGACTACAACAAGCAGATCGGCGACGCGCTCGAGTTCGAGGGGCTGACCCGCCGCCAGCTCGAGCAGCTCCAGCTCCTCGGCTACCTGAGCGTCTTCGTCCGGAACCTCCGGTTCATCGACCTCACGCGGTTCCTCTGGCGCTTCCGTCGCGAGGGGTTCGTCTTCCTGCGGAAGGTCCTGTTCAAGAAGGCGACGTTCGTCAACCGCGCGGCCGAGGCCGGGGCGCCCGCGCCCGGCGCGAACGGCGAGTCGGAAGAGCTCGCGTACTTCCCGGAACACCACACCTCGCACCGCTGAGCGGCGGAGCGCGTCAGGTCGTGCCGAACGTCGCGAGGCGGACGCCGAGGCGGTCGAGCGCGGCCCGGGTCGCGGGGTCGGTCAGCGACCGGACCTCCGCCTCCCCCGCCGGCCCGGGCCTCGGGTGCACCATCAGCTCGGTCGTCCCCTCGGGGAGCGCTTCGAGCAGCGCGAGCAGACGGCTATGGTGACCGCCCACGACGTCGAAGAGCGAGAGTCCGCGGAAGTGATCCGTCACCGACAGGCCGTGGCGCCGCGCCGTGGCGCGCGCCGAACGGGAGAGGAGCGACAGGAGGAGGCGCTTCCCCCGCGCCCCCGGGTGGCGGAGGCGCGCCGGCTCGCCCGGCACCCGGACCGCGGGGACGCCGCGCTCGCGCGCGAGGGCGCAGACCCGCTCGAACAGCCCCGGGAAGACGTGGACGTGGTGGTGACCGTCGAGGTGGACCGGGGCGAGACCGGCCGCGCGCGCCCGCTCGAGCTGGGCCCGGAACTCGGCCTCCGCGGCGTCGAGGTCGAGCCGCCCGAGCCTCGCCGCGGCGAGCACCCTCCCCACGCCGAGGAACCGGCCGCGCGCGTCGGTCGCGCCGGGGACGGAGCCGGTCGTCGCCTCCCCCTCCGTCAGGTTCAGGTGGAGACCGAGCGGGACCGCGGCGCCGACGCCGGCGAGCGCGTCCTCGACCCCGGGGAAGCCGACCAGGAGACTCGCCTGCGTGACGATGCCGTCGGCGGCCGCGCGCGCGATCGCCTCGTTCGTCTCGCGGGACGCCCCCGCGTCGTCGGCCGTCACCACCAGGGTCCTCACGACGGCAGGATACCGTCCCGCGCGGAGCGCGCTCCATGACGACGGACGGCGGAGAGGTCCCGCTCAGCCTCGTCGTCCCGGTGTACAACAGCGCGAACTTCATCGAGGCGAACCTGACCCTCGCGCTGACGTTCCTCGACGCGTACCCCGGGGCCGAGCTGATCGTCGTCGACGACTGCTCGCGGGACGAGACCCCGGCGATCGTCGAGCGACTCGCGGCGCAGGACGACCGGCTCCGGTTCCTCCGGAACGACGTGAACCGGGGCAAGGGGTTCTCGGTCCGCCGGGCGATGCTCGAGGCGCGCGGCGCCCGCCGCGTCTTCAACGACGCCGACTTCACCTACCCGATCGGGAACGTCGCGAACGTCCTCGCCGCGCTCGACGCCGGCGCCGACGTCGCGATCGCGTGCCGGGTCCACGACGACTCGCGGTACATCGTCCCCGCCGAGTTCCTCCCGACCCTCGTCACCCGCCACTTCATGGGCCGGACGTTCAGCTTCCTCGCCCAGCTCCTCCTCGTCGGCTCGGTCCGGGACACGCAGGCCGGCCTGAAGGGGTTCACCGCGGACGCGGCGGACCGGATCTTCGCCCGGCAGACGATGAACCGGTTCTCGTTCGACCTCGAGGTGGTGGTGATCGCGCGCCAGCTCGGGCTCCGGATCGACGAGGTCGGGGTCGAGTTCCGTTACTGCAAGGAGCCGTCGACGGTCCACTTCGTGCGCGACACGTTCAAGATGCTCCGCGACATGCTGAAGATCCGGCTGAACGTGGCGCGCGGCCGATACCGGGACGCGAAGGCGGAGGGCGGCCGATGAACGACGCCCGTCCGTCCGGCGCCGGGGCGGCGCTCCTCACGCTCTTCGCCCTGGTCGTCCTGCTCCTCGCGCTGCGCCTCGCCATCCTGTTCCTCGCCTTCGACACGCTCTTCACGCCGGGGTACGAGCTCTTCCCGATGGGCGTCCTCGGCAACGAGATCCGGCTCGGGCTCCCGTCGCTGCCGGTGCTCGAGTTCCACGACACGCACTCCGGCGGGCAGATGCTCAGCTCGGCGCTGACCGCGGTGGCGTTCGCGCTGTTCGGGACGAGCTACCTGTCGCTCAAGCTCGTGCCGGTCGCGTTCGCGGTCGGGACGCTCGTCCTGCTGTTCTGGTTCGTATGGCGGCGGTTCGGACTCGGCGCGGCGACGTTCTCCGGGCTCGCGCTCGTCCTCGGCCCCGCGTCGTACGTCGACTACTCGACCTCGAACTACGGCAACCACTCCGAGGTCCTCTTCTTCGTCGCGCTCTCGCTCTTCCCGCTGCACGCCTACCTGATCGAGGGGCGGCGGACGCTCGGACAGGCGTTCCTGTTCGGGCTGACGTGCGGGCTCGCGGTCTGGTACGCGCTCTCGTCGCTGATCGTCGTCGTCCTCTACCTCGGGTTCTGGTTCTGCGTCGAGGGGGCGTTCTTCCTCCGGCGGAACTTCGTCGCCTGGCTCGCCGGGGCCGCGGTCGGGACGGCGCCGCTCTCCGCGGTGATGCTCCTGTACGAGGCGCCGCAGGCGAAGTGGATGGAGGCGAAGTTCGCCGGCCGGGGCGTCGACCTCGCCGCGGCGCCCGGGCGGCTCGCGGAGTTCTTCACCGAGCTGATGCCGCGCTCGGCGACGTTCTACGACCTCGGCCCGATCGATGGCACGACGCTGAACCACGTCCTGTTCGGGCTCTGGGTCGCCGTGACCGCGATCGTCCTGTTCCGGTACGCCGGGTCGTTCGGGTGGTGCCTCGCCCGCGTCTTCCGACCGGGCGCCGGGCGGACGCCGGAGACGCGCGACCTCGCGGTCGTCTTCCTCCTCTACCCGCTCGCCCTCGCCGGGGCCTACGCGTT
The DNA here is from genome assembly GCA_030428825.1 of bacterium. Lineage (GTDB taxonomy): Bacteria > Planctomycetota > B15-G4 > B15-G4 > JADJEK01 > JAUIEL01. The sequence goes on along the minus strand of JAUIEL010000253.1, from coordinate 4,326 downwards.
CTCGAACTTCAAGATCGGCAACTGGAAGGCGTTCGAGTGGGCCGGCTTCCGGTACGTCTTCACCGGGTTCCTCTTCCTGAACCTGACCGGCGTGTTGGCGTACGTCGTGCTCGAGCGCGCCGGGCGAAGGACCCTCGCGCACCTCCTCGCCGTCGCGTTCGTCGGCGTCGGGCTGCTCGGAAACCTCGGGCACGGCTTCTCCGCCGAGAGGTTCGGCGAGGGGCTGCGCTACCCGGGCTACTACTACGCGCAGACCGGGCGCATCTTCCGGCTCCCCCGGTACCAGGACGAGCCGGAGCGCGTCGTCGAGCTCGTCCGTCCGATCGAACCGCGGCTGCGGCGGGACGTCCTGCGGGGCGCCGGCATCTACACGACGCTCGCGGCGATGCGGAAGGTGCCGTTCGTCGTCGAGGACGTCTTCCGCGCCTACCCGGCCGAGGCCCGCCCGTTCGTCGCGCAGGGGGCGGGGAGCCAGGCGGCGCAGAACGCGCTCGACCCGCTCGCGTACACGGTCCCCGGCCAGAAGCCGCGCGACGTGAAGGCGATGGCGCGGCGGGGCGTCGACCAGGCGTTCCGGTCCGACCACCCGGACGCGGTCTGGCTGATCCACGGCCTCTTCCTGCCGCCCGAGCTCGTCGGGCCGTTCGGGTCGCGCCGCAAGGTGACCCAGAACCTCGAGCTCCTCGAGATGGCCCCGCCCGGCCGCCGGCGCGCCGCCGCGCAGGGTCTCGGCATGCACGCGGGCGAGCTCCTGTGGCGCGGCGTCCGCGAGGAGGTCGCGATCGTCCGGGACCAGCTCGCCCCGCTCTTCCTGTCGCCGGCGAAGGCGCGCGACCGGGGGCCGTTCCTGCTCGGCCTCGGGTACGCGTGCGATCGGTACTTCGAGGATCCCGAGCGGTACGAAGAGATGCTCGCCGCCGCCGTTCCGGCCGCGCACCGGACGGCCGTGTACATTGGGATCGGCTGGATGGCGGAGCACGTGCTCGGCCTCGGGCCGGAGGTGCTCGGCGAACTCCCTTCGACGGTCGGTCCGGACGCGCGGCGCGCGCTCGAGTCCGGCCTCCAGTGGAAGTCCCGCCGCGCCGAGTTCGTCGGAGCGACGAGGTGAGCCGCGAGGATGTCTGACCCGGTGACGGCGCCGCGCGGGACCCCGCGCTTCCTGAAGCTCCTCTTCTCGCTCGCGGTCGCGCTCTTCGTCTGGATCGTGCTGGTGGAGGGGGTCCTCCGCTTCGTGCCGGTCAAGGGGTTCACGAAGGACGACCTCGACCCGCCGATGCTGACCGACGAGTCGAAGCTCCGGAACCGGCCGCACCCGTACCTCGCCTACTCCCTCACGCCGGGGTACCGCTCCTTCAAGAAGGCGCGGAGCCAGGCCTCCCACAACTCCCTCGGGTTCCGCGGCCCCGAGACGACGTGGTGGAAACCGGAGGGGGTCTTCCGGATCGCCTGCCTCGGCGGCTCGAGCACGTACGGCCACACGCCGAGCTCGGACGAGACGACCTGGCCGGCGCGCCTCGAGCAGCACCTCGAGGAGGCGTACCCGGACCGGAGGATCGAGGTCGTCAACGCGGGGACCTCCGGCTACTCGACGTTCGAGAGCATCGCCAACCTCGCGTTCCGCGTCGTCGAGCTGCAGCCGGACCTCGTGATCGTCTACCACTCGATCAACGACATGCGGTGCCTCCTCTACCCCGACCCGCGGCCGGACAACACGCACTGGCGCGCGGTCTGGACGCGGACGCGCGAGTCGCCGATCGAACGCTGGCTCGCGCACAGCATGACGTACCTGATCGCGCGGAAGTACCTCACCGACCACCTCGAGCGGAGCCGAGAGCTCGGCGGCGTGGTGATCGTCGACTACGAGGAGAAGGTCGACAAGTTCGCGCGCTCGCTCGAGGGGGTCGACTTCTCGGTGTTCGAGCGGAACCTGAAGACGCTCGCCGCGATCGCGCGCGCCCACGGCGCGGAGATCCTGTTCAGCACGCAGGGGTTCGAGCGACGCGACATCGGCGGACCGTCGCGCAAGGCGCAGGTCGAGGCGATGGGCCGGATGAAGGAGATCCTGAAGCGGTTCGGACGCCGCGAGGACGTCGCGGTGGTCGAGGGCGGGCTGGCGCTCGAGATCGAAGCGGCGAAGCAGCGGAACGCGACCGGCGAACAGCGCGTCTTCTCGCACGAGGTCCACCTGTTCGACGAGGGGACGGACCTCCTGGCCCGGACGCTCGCGGAGGAGATCCGGAAGCGCGGCTGGCTCGACTGAGTCGCGCCCCGGGCGCGACGACGGCCGTGCTACACTCGGTCGCACGCGCACCGAGGGGTCTTCCGGCGCGCGTTTCGAGCCGCAGTTCAGGAAGAGGATGGTTCCATGCATAGATTCACGGCCCACTGGGTCGCCTCCCCCTTCGTCTCCGCCGCGATCGCGTCCGGAGCGTTCGCCCAGAACGATCCCCGGGAGGTGTTCCTCGTCTCCCCCAACCCGTCGGCGATCGCGTCGTTCGGCTTCTCGAGCGCCGTCGCGGACGTGAACCAGGACGGCATCACCGACCTCGCGGTCTCGGCGTACCGCGAGACGGTCAACGGCATCGGGTACGCGGGGAAGCTGTACATCCTGTTCGGCCCCGACCTGCGCCCCGGGCCGGTGATCCAGCAGCCGGCCCCGACCGAGACCGCGCGGTTCGGATACTCCATGGCGTTCGGGGACGTGAACGGCGACTCGTTCCCCGACATGATCGCGACCGCGCGCAAGGGACACCCGGGAGGGGTCTTCCAGGCCGGCCGCGTCTTCGTCCACTACGGCCCGGTCTACGACACCTGGACCGAGTTGACCGAGCCGACGCTCGAGGTGAACTCCGCGTTCGGCTACGACGTCAACGCCGGTGACGTCAACGGCGACGGCGTCGACGACGTGATCATCGGGACCCGCCTCGGCGACATCGGCGGCCTGCCGGACGCGGGAGAGGTGTACGTCTACCTCGGCCCGAACCTCCAGAACCCGATCCACCTGACCGAGCCGGTGCCGCAGGCGAACGCCGCGTTCGGGATCGCGATGGTCGTCGAGGACTTCGACGGCGACGGCATCGGCGACCTCGCCGTCGGCGCGAACGGCGCGACGGTCGGCGGTCTCTTCGCCGCCGGCGAGGTCCACCTCTACCGCGGACCGAACCTCACCTGGTGGAAGGAGATCCGGAACCCGACGCCGGAGAAGGAGTCGATCTTCGGCTACCACCTCGTGGCGGGCGACATCGACGGGGACGGCAACCCCGACCTGCAGATCGGGAACCCGTACCAGACCGTCAACGGACTCCCCCAGGCGGGGCGGGTGCACGTCTACAAGGGGCCCACGCTCACGAAGTGGATGGTGCTCGAGGAGCCGACGGTCCAGGCGAACGCGAACTTCGGCCGCGCGCTCGCGGAGGGGGACGTGAACGCCGACGGCTTCGACGACCTCGTGGTCGGCGTGACGTACGCCGACGCCCCGGGCGCCGTCAACGCCGGAGAGGCGTACGTCTACTACGGTCCGGACCTCCAGACGTGGGACCGGCTGCCGGGGATCCCGGAGCAGATCGGCGAGTTCGGCACGCCCACCGTCGGCGACGTCGACCACGACGGGTTCGGCGACGTCTTCGTCGGCGCCCGCCTCGGCGACCTGCCGGGGATGGTCAACGCGGGGTGGGGCGTCCTGCACGACTTCGCGACGCGCGTCCCGTTCGCGTCGTACGGCCTCGCGACGGCCGGGAGCGGCGCCGTCGAACCGACGCTCGCCGGGACCGGCACGATGAAGATCAACCAGGCCAGCCGGATCGATGTCGCCGGCGGCCTCGGCGGCGCGGCGGCCCTGCTCCAGATCGGCCTCGGTCCGGACCACACTCCGATCGACGGCGCCTTCTCCGAGGTGGCGCCCCTCTTTTCGCTCCCGCTCGTCCTCGGCGGCACCGCGGGACAGGCGGGCGCGGGAACCGCTCCGCTCCCGTTCACCCTCCCGAACGACGCCTCGATCGTCGGCACAATGATCTTCACGCAGGCGCTGATCGCCGACCCGGGCGCCGCGACGGGCGGCGTGGCGGCGACGCGAGGCCTGAAGCTGACCCCACAGTCGTAGCGAGAGCAACGCGTTCGGGACCGTCTGCCCGGTCACCACGGCGGGGAGCGAGACGGGGAGGTGTCTCCGACCCGCTCACGTCCTCGCGCGTTGCGTCGGACGTGGTCTCCGCGAAGGGACGAGTCGCGCTGCGGGGTCGCTCTCGGAGAAGCCTCCCCGTCTCGCTCCCCGCCTCGCCCGCTCCGGACTTCCTCACCCGATTCCGGGGTGGGGAAAGGGGGAGTCAG
>JAUIEL010000252.1 GCA_030428825.1 bacterium | reverse complement strand
CCGCTCGATACCTGCCCCCCCGCCCCGGCCCGTCCGTCGCCGTCACCATCGCTCACTCCGAAGGACTTGCACGTGGCGATGGTGACGGCGACGGACGGGCCGGGGCGGGCGCCCCAATCGGCCTGGCCAGACCCCGAACCGGAGCTCTCCCCGCCCGGAAACCACCCCGACTCCCCTCGAACCCCGACTCCCCTCGAACCGCCTCCCCCTCGACTCCGACTCCCCCTACTTCCCCCGCGCGACCTCCCGCGCCCGGCTCGCGTCCCAGGCGTTTCGAAGGAACCGCACGAACGGCGTCTCGTCTCCGAGCGTCCCGCCCTCGAACTGGGCGATCTTCTCGTCGTCCCGCGGATCGACGATCACGTAGACCGGATTCGCGAGGTTGCCGGAGAGCTCCTCCTGCATCGCCGTCCAGCGGTCCGCCGTGGCGTCGTCCCGGTGATCCGTGTGCAGTCTCGCTTCGACGTAGTGCTCGAGTTCGGAGGCGACCGCCTCCCGCCGGAAGACCTTCTCTTCCATCTTCCGGCAGACGACTCACGAGAACCCGGTGAAGTTCAGAAGCAGCAGCTTGTCCTGCGCGAGCGCCGCCGCCTTCGCGCCCTCGAGGTCGTCCTTGAGGATCGTGTGTCCCTTCTCCGCCGCACCGCCGCCCTTCCAGAGCCGCTCGCTGGAGTAGTTCGGGATGATCGCCGTCGTGATGTCGTCGAGCACGAACCCGAACACTCCGAGCGACAGGTAGAGCGACAGCAACAGCGACCCGAGCCCGCCGAGCATCCGTACCGGCCCGATCCCCTCGTCCGCCTCTCCCTTCAGCCGGATCCAGCCGAACAGGAACGCCGCCCCGGCGAGGAAGATCCCGACCCAGAGCACGAGGAACACCTCGCGCGACAGGATGCCCCATTCCCAGACGAGGTCGGAGTTCGAGAAGAACTTCAGCGCCGCGGCGACCTCGACGAACCCGAGGAACACCTTCAGCACGTGCATCCAGTCGCCCGCCTGCGGCATCCTCTGCATCTTGCCGGGCAGCAACGACAGCATCACGAACGGCACCGCCATCGTCAGCCCGAACACGCCCATCCCGAGCGCGATCCTCCCGAGGTCCCCGCCCCCCGCGCCGACCGACAGCAGCGACCCGACGAACGGCGCGGTGCAGGTGAACGACGTCACGACCAGCGTCGCGCCCATCAGGAAGACGCCGAGCAGGCCGCCCTCCTTCGCCGCGCGCCCCGCGAGCGCCAGCATCCACCCGGCCGGGCGGAGCTCGATCGCCCCGAACAGGACCAGCGCGAAGAAGAGGAACAGGACCCCGATCACGAGGTTCGTCCAGGGGCTCTGGGCGAACCGGATGATCGGCGCGCCGAGCACGACCCCGATCAGCACGAAGATCGCCACGATCCCCGCGCCGTACGTCAGCGACAGCGGCAGGACCTTCCCCTCCCGCTGGATCGCCTGCTTCGTGAAGAACGAGATCGTGATCGGGATCATCGGGTACGTGCACGGCATCAGGAGCGTCACGAACCCCCAGAAGACCGCGAGCGCCAGGAACGCGCCGAGCCCCATGGAGTGGACGTCCTGCCCGCCGCCGATGCTCCCGGCGTCGCCGCTCTCGACTTCCGCGTCGACCGCCTCGGTCTTCGCCGTCGCGTCCTCGCCCGCCTTCGGCTCGTCCTCCGTCCCGGCGAGGGCGGCGACCGGCGCGGCCACGCGCGGCGGGCCCGCCTCGACCGCGAGCGCGGCGCGCAGCGGCATCTCGAACCGGACGCACCCCTGGTCGTCGCACGTCTGTCCGCTCACCTCGCCGGTGAGCACGATCTCGCCCGGCGAGGTCCCCGCCGCGACGACGAACTCCCGCGTGAACACGACCCGGTCCGCGTACAGGTGCTCGTCCGCCTCGAAGACGTCGCTGTAGTGGACCTCGGGCTCGGGGAACTCCAGCTCGCCCCGCGGCTCGAGCCCTTCGACGCCCTCGATCGCGACGTCGGTCGGCAGGCCGGCCGGCGAGTCGGGCGCGTAGAGGTGACGCCCGTCCGCGATCGCGAAGATCAGCTTCAGCGTGACGACCTCGCCCGCGCGGGCGGTCGCCGGCTCGAACCCCGCGGACATCGCGATCAGGTCGAAGCCGAGTTCGGGCTCGGGGATCGCGTCCGCGCCGGTTCCGTCGCTCGCCGGCGCCGTGTCGCCACCCGCGGCACCGCCGATCGCCAGGGTCGCCGTGAACTCGGGCTCCTCGCGGGTGCAGGAGTTCTCGTCGCAGACCTGGAGGTCGACCACGCCGTTCAGCGTGATCGTCCCGCTGGCGCCGTCCGGGACGCGGTACGGCCGGCGGAACTCGACCTCTCCCTCGTGGATCCGGACCACGACCTCGAAGATGTCGTCGAACTTCGACTTCGGCTTCGAGAAGGTCAGGTCGCCGGCCTCGACCAGGCCGCCGGTCGCGGAGACCTCGATCGACGTCGGGATGCCCGCCTCGCTCGGCGAGTCCGGGGCGTACATGTGGTACCCCGGCTCGACTTCGGCGGTGACCACGAGGTCGACGGTCGTCCCGGGGGCCGCCTCGGCGGGGTCGAACGCCGCCGAGACCTTCACCAGACCGCGGGCCGCCGCCGTCGGGGCGCCGAGCGCGAGCAGGAGGGCCGCGAGCCAGGCGGCGCGGGTGCGGTTCTGCATGCCGTCGTCCTTCGGCCGGAGAAAAACCGGTCCATGATACGAGCCGACCCCCGGGACTGCACCGAGGAAACGAGCCTCGACCGCGTCTCGTCGTCCGGCCGGACCGACGCTTCTGGCGGCGGTCGCCGACCTGTAGACTGCGTCGTCCCCTTTTCCGGAGAACACCCATGCCGAACGCCGTGATCGTCAGCGCCACCCGCACCCCGATGGGGAAGTTCATGGGAGCGTTCACCGGTTTGAAGGCGCCCGCGCTCGGGGCGGCCGCGATCGCCGAGGCGGTGAAGCGGGCGTCGATCGAGGCGGGGGAGGTCGAGGAGGTGATCTTCGGCAACGTCCTCCAGGCCGGCGTCGGCCAGAACCCGGCCCGGCAGGCGGCGCGCGCCGCGGGGATCCCGGACTCGGTCGGCTCGGTGACGATCAACAAGGTCTGCGGCTCGGGGCTGAAGTCGGTGATGCTCGCCGCGCAGGCGATCCGCGCCGGCGACGCGAAGGTGATCGTCGCGGGCGGCATGGAGTCGATGACGAACGCGCCGTACCTCCTCCCCGACGGCCGCCTCGGCGCGCGCCTCGGCCACGCGAAGCTGCTCGACTCGATGGTCTCCGACGGCCTGTGGGACGTCTACAACGACTATCACATGGGGATCACGGCCGAGAACGTCGCCGACCGGTACGAGATCTCGCGGGAGCAGCAGGACGAGTTCGCCGCCACGTCGCAGCAGCGCGCGGTCGCCGCGTGGGAGGCGGGGAGGTTCGACGAGGAGATCGTCGCCGTCGAGGTCCCGCAGCGGAAGGGGGACCCGGTCGTCGTGGCGAAGGACGAGGGGCCGCGCGCGGGGACGACGGCCGAGTCGCTCGGCAAGCTGCGCGCCGCGTTCAAGAAGGACGGCACGGTCACGCCGGGGAACGCGTCGACCATCAACGACGGCGCCGCGGCGGTCGTGGTGATGGAGGAGCAGGAGGCGGAGCGCCGCGGCCTCACTCCGCTCGCCCGCGTCGCCGGGTACGCCACCGGCGGGGTCGCGCCGGAGTGGGTGATGATGGCGCCGGTCGAGGCGGTGAAGAACCTGAACGCGAAGACCGGGCTGAAGGCGGACGCCTACGGCCTCGCCGAGCTGAACGAGGCGTTCGCGGTCCAGGCGATCGCCTGCACGCGCGAGATCGGCCTCGATCCGGAGCAGACGAACGTGAACGGCGGCGCCGTCGCGCTCGGCCATCCGATCGGCGCGTCCGGCTGCCGGATCCTCGTCACCCTCCTCCACGCGATGAAGGACCGCGACGTGAAGACCGGCCTCGCCAGCCTCTGCCTCGGCGGCGGCAACGCGGTCGCGATGGCCGTCCAGCGCTGATCGCCGCGCCGCGAGACGAACCGACCCAGGAACGGAGACGAGAGAACGATGACGGAGTTGAAGACGGTCGGCGTGATCGGCGCCGGGACCATGGGGAACGGAATCGCCCAGGTCTTCGCGGCGAACGGGTTCGACGTCACGCTGGTCGACACGAGCGAGGAGTTCCTCTCGCGCGGCACGGCCGCCATCGAGAAGAGCCTCGCCCGCCTCGTGAAGAAGGAGAAGATCTCCGAGGACGAGGCGACGGCGATCCGGGCGCGCGTCGCCGGCTCGGTGAACGTGTCCGACCTCGCGGGATGCGACCTGATCGTCGAGGCGATCACGGAGAACGAGGACGTGAAGCGGGCGCTGTGGCAGGCGATCGACGCGGTCGCCAAGGCGGACGCGATCCTCGCCTCGAACACGTCGTCGATCTCGATCACGCGGCTGGCGGCGATGACGTCCCGACCGGAGCGGTTCATCGGGATGCACTTCATGAACCCCGTCCCGATCATGAAGCTCGTCGAGATCATCAAGGGGCACGACACCTCCGCCGAGACGCTCGCGGCGACGGTCGAGACGACGAAGCGGCTCGGCAAGATCCCGGTCGAGGCGAACGACTACCCGGGGTTCGTCGCCAACCGGATCCTCATGCCGATGATCAACGAGGCGTGCTTCGCCCTGATGGAGGGCGTCGCGTCGGCGGAGAACATCGACGAGATCATGAAGCTCGGCATGGCGCACCCGATGGGGCCCCTGCGGCTCGCCGACTTCATCGGCCTCGACGTCTGCCTGTCGATCCTCGAGGTGCTTCACTCCGAGCTCGGCGATCCCAAGTACCGGCCGTGCCCGCTCCTCCGCAAGCTCGTCGCCGCGGGGCACCTCGGCGACAAGACGGGCCGCGGCTTCTTCGACCACCGGTCCTGACCCTCACCCCTCCACGGAGCACCGACGGATGGACTTCGACCTCACCGAGGACCTCGAGCTCTTGGCGCAGACCACGCGCTCCTTCGCGGCCGAGCGCGTGGCGCCGCACGCCGAGGAGTGGGACCGCGAGCACCGCTTCCCGCTCGACGTGGTGAAGGAGGCGGGCGAGCTCGGCCTCCTCGGCGCGCTGATCCCCGAGGAGTACGGAGGCTCCGGCCTCGGGAACCTCGCCGGCTCGATCATCACCGAGGAGCTGTCGCGCGCCTGCGCGTCGGTCGGGGTGACGGTCTCGGTCCACAACTCGCTCGTCGCGACGCCGCTGCGGAAGTTCGGGACCGACGCCCAGAAGGAGAAGTACCTCCCGCGGATGGCGACCGGGGAGTGGCTCGGCGCGTACGCGCTGACCGAGGCGAACGCGGGTTCGGACGCGGCGAACCAGGCGACGAAGGCGGTGGCCGACGGCGACCACTTCGTGCTGAACGGGACGAAGCTCTGGATCACCACCGGCGCCTACGCCGACCTGTTCATCGTCTTCGCGCGGACGTCGCTCGACGACCCGAAGAAGAAGGCGCGGGGGATCACCGCGTTCCTGGTCGAGAAGTCGACGCCGGGGCTGAAGGTCGGGAAGAAGGAGGAGAAGCTCGGGATCCGCGCCTCCTCGACGACCGAGATCGTCCTGGAGGACTGCCGGGTGCCGGCCGCGAACGTGCTCGGCGAGGTCGGCAAGGGGTTCCGGATCGCGATGGACACGCTCGACGGCGGCCGGATCGGGATCGGCTCGCAGGCGGTCGGGATCGCCCAGGCCTGCCTCGACTCCTCGCTGAAGTACGCGCAGGAGCGCCAGCAGTTCGGACGGCCGATCGCGGCGTTCCAGGCGATCCAGTGGAAGCTCGCCGAGATGGCGACGGACATCGAGGCGGCGCGGCTGCTCGTCCGGAAGGCGGCCTGGCTCCGCGACCGCGGCCGGCCGTGCTCGCTCGCGGCGTCGATGGCGAAGCTCTCGGCGTCGACGATGGCGAACCGCGCGGCGGAGGAGGCGGTCCAGATCCACGGCGGCGCCGGCTACACGACCGACTTCCCGGTCGAGCGGTACATGCGCGACGCGCGGATCACGGAGATCTACGAGGGGACGACGGAGATCCAGCACCTCGTCATCGCGCGGCAGATGCTGAACGCGAAGTCGTGACGCGTCCGGTCGACGAAGAGCTGCTGGCGCGCGCGCTCGACCGGGACAAGGTCGCCCTGGCGCGCCTCCTCACCCGCGCCGAGCGGAGCGACGGCGGCTTCGGCGCGATCCACGCCCGCCTGCAGGAGAGGATCGGGGGCGCGGTCCGGGTCGGCTTCACCGGGCCGCCGGGGGCGGGGAAGAGCACGCTCGTCGAGGCGTACGCGCTCGCGCGGCGCGCGGCCGGCGACCGGATCGCGGTCGTCGCGGTCGACCCGACCAGCCCGTTCACCGGCGGCGCGCTGCTCGGCGACCGGGTCCGGATGAACCGGATCGCGATGGACCCGGACTGTTTCGTCCGGTCGATGGCGAGCCGGGGTTCGTTCGGCGGGCTCGCCCGGACGACGGACGAGGTCGCGGACGTGTTCGACGCGGTCGGCTTCGACCGCGTGCTGCTCGAGACGGTCGGCGTCGGTCAGTCCGAGGTCGACGTCGCGCGGGCGAGCGACGTCACCGTCGTCGTCCTGGTCCCGGGCGCCGGCGACGCGGTGCAGGCGATGAAGGCGGGGCTGATGGAGATCGCCGACGTCTTCGTCGTGAACAAGGCGGACCGGCCGGGCGTCGACCGGGTCCTGGCCGAGCTGGAGGAGGTCCTCGAGCTCCGGCTCGACACCGGCCGCCCCCGGCCGGCGATCGTCCAGACGGTCGCGAAGGACGGCGACGGAGTGGAGGAGCTCGACCGGGCGATCGAGGAGTTCCTCGCCGCGAGCCGGGCCTCCTCGGCGTTCGAGACGCGCCGGCTGGAGACGCGGGTGGCGCGGGTCTGCCGCATCGTCGAGGACGAGATCCGCTCGAACGTCTTCGACGGCCGCGGGCTGGCGGGCCGGGTCGGCGAGCTGGTCGACCGGACGCCGGGGGCCTCGCCGTACGCGCTCGCCGAAACGGTCCTCGCCGAGATGGGGATCTCGCCGCGGGCGAACCCCTCGTGATACCGTGGAGGCCGTCCCCGGTGCGATCCTTGGCACGCCGGCCCCCGTTCGGTAGGGTCGGGCAGGATCCGCTCCGGGGCGCGAACTCGACGCGCATCGGAAACCCCTCGTCGGAGAGCACGACTTGACCGAATCGACGCCCGCCCGCTCGAACGACGCCCGCTCGAAGGAGAAGACGGCCTCGGCCTCCGAGGCGACGTCCCGCGGGGGCCGCGCGCTCCACCAGCGCGAGCGCCGGTTCAAGAGCCTCTCCGGGCGCGAGGTGAAGCCGTACTACACCGCGCGGGACGTGCGCGGGCTCGACGAGGCGAAGGACCTCGGCGTCCCCGGCGAGTACCCGTTCACCCGCGGCATCCACGAGACGATGTACCGCGGGAAGACCTGGACGATGCGCCAGTTCGCGGGGTTCGGCACCGCGCGCGAGACGAACGAGCGGTTCAAGTACCTCCTCTCGAAGGGGCAGACCGGGCTGTCGGTCGCGTTCGACTTCCCGACGATCACCGGGTACGACTCGGACGATCCGATGTCCGAGGGCGAGGTCGGGCGGTGCGGCGTCGCGATCGCCTCGCTCGCCGACATGGAGACGTTGTTCGAGGGGATCCCGCTCGATCAGGTCTCGACCTCGATGACGATCAACGGCCCGGCGGCGGTCCTCCTCGCGTTCTACCTCGCGGTCGCGAAGAAGCAGGGCGTGCCGGCGGAGAAGCTGCGCGGCACGACGCAGAACGACGTCCTGAAGGAGTACATGGCGCAGAAGTCGTGGTGCTTCCCGCCGCGCCCGTCGATGGGGGTGGTCGGGGACATCATCGAGTACTGCACCGAGCACGTCCCGCAGTGGAACACGATCTCCATCTCCGGGTACCACATCCGGGAGGCCGGCTCGACCGCCGTGCAGGAGCTCGCGTTCACGCTCGCCAACGGCTTCACCTACGTCGAGCACGGCCTCGAGGCGGGGCTCGACGTCGATCGGTTCGCGCCGCGGCTCTCGTTCTTCTTCAACGCGCACCTCGACTTCTTCGAGGAGATCGCGAAGTACCGCGCCGCCCGGCGGATCTGGGCGCGGCGGTTGAAGGAGAAGTACGGCGCCAAGAACCCGAAGGCGTGGCTGCTCCGGTTCCACACCCAGACGGCCGGGGTCTCCCTCACGGCCCAGCAGCCGGAGAACAACATCGTCCGGACCGCGTACGAGGCGCTCTCGGCCGTGCTCGGCGGGACGCAGTCCCTCCACACCAACTCGATGGACGAGACGCTCGCGCTCCCGACCGAGAAGGCGGTGAAGGTCGCGCTCCGGACCCAGCAGGTCCTGGCGCACGAGATCGGCGTCGCGAACGTCGCCGACCCGCTCGCCGGCTCGTACTACGTCGAGGCGCTGACGAACCAGATGGAGGAGGAGGCCGAGGAGATCTTCCGCGAGATCGACGCGATGGGCGGCGTGATCGCCGGCATCGAGAGCGGCTACTTCCAGCGGGAGATCGCCCGGTCCGCGTACCGTCTGCAGCAGGAGCTCGACGCCAACGAGCGGATCGTGGTCGGCGTGAACGAGTACGTCGACGACGACGAGGACCCGCTCGAGATCCTCCGTATCGACCCGCGGTCGGAGGAGGAGCAGAAGGCGCGGCTCGCCGAGTTGAAGCGGACCCGCGACCCGGCCGCGGTCGAGCGCGCGCTCGGCGCGCTCCGGGACGCCGCCCGCGCCGGCGAGAACATCATGCCTCACCTGATCGACGGCGCCCTCGCGTACGCCACGCTCGGGGAGATGATCGCCACGCTCAAGAAGGAGTACGGCGAGTACCACGAGCCCCCGATGTTCTGAGGGACCGTCCCATGTCGGAAGAGCGAATCCGAGTTCTCGTGGCGAAGCCCGGCCTCGACGGTCACGACCGCGGGGCCAAGGTGGTCG
>JAUIEL010000251.1 GCA_030428825.1 bacterium | reverse complement strand
CCCGCGCCGAACTCGGGGAGCGCCGCCGCGGCGAGATCGGAGCGCGCGCCGGCGCCGGCCCGGGCGAGCGCGGCCGTGGCGCGTTCCGCGGGCGCGACCGCGGCGACTCCCGCGGGCGCGGCGGCTCCGCGTTCGGCGAGCGCCGCCGCGGAGCGTTCGGCGAGCGCGGCGCCGACGGCCCCTCCCGCCGCGCGCCGACGCTCCTGCGCCGCTTCGACTTCTACGGCGACGGACGGATCGGGCCGATCGAGCGGCGGGTCCTGAAGGAGCGGGCGAAGGCGCGGACGCGCGCGCGCGGCGAGGAGCGACCGTCGCGGATGCGGCCGCGCCGCGACGTCTGAGCGCAGCCCGGACCGCGGCCACCCCGCCGGCCGCGACGATCAGTGGTCGCGGTCGGTGACCGGCGCCGCCTCCTGCTCGAGCTGCTCCGCCGACGCGCGGTTCCGCTCGAGCTCGGCGACCTTCTCCTCCCAGTACGTCGGCCGGCCGAGGAGGCGCCGCGAGAGGTCGAGTCCGGTGCAGATCGTCAGCGCCATGTTGTTGTAGTAGTACTGGCCCGTCCGACCGACCGAGGCGAGGTTCGGGACCGTCTTCAGACGATCCCAGAGCTTGCCGAGGCGCTCGAGGTAGTCGATCGGGTAGACCGGGTACGAGTCGCGCGCGACCCGGATCTTCACCCCGAGCACGTCGTCGTGCGTCAGGTGCTTCAGCTTGACGAGACCGTCGACGACCTTCTTCTCGAGCTCGCCTCGGTCGCCGATGTCGAGGCCCTGCTGCGGCGAGAACTCGGCGCAGACCGAGTCCTGTCCCGGCGGCGCGAGCTTCGGGTTCGCGCGGGTCGGGAAATAGAGGCGGTTGAAGACGAGATCCGGCTCGGCGTAGTAGGTGTAGAAGTAGTCGGCGTTCTTCAACGGCACCTTCGACGTCACGTACACCAGGGCGATCGACATGTAGTCGACCTCGGCGCGGGGGAACGACAGCGCGTCCGCCAGCTCGTGGATGCTGCCGGTCCAGACCACGTGGTCGGGAGCGTCGATCGCGCCGCCGCCCCAGGCGACCCGGGTGATCCGTCCGTCGTCGCCCCGCGTCAGCTCGGTCGCGCCGGAGTTGGTGACGAGCTCTCCCCCCTTCTCCAGGAAGCGCTCCTTGATCCCCTCCGCGATCATCCCGATCCCGCCCTCGGGGTAGAGGACCTGCGGGAGGTTCTTCGACCGCATGTTCTGGTACGTGCGGTAGATCATGTCGCCCGCCTTCAGCAGGCGCTTCTTCAGCGGCGGCGGCCCGGCCGGGGCCTGACGCGTGTGGCCGCCGAGCTTCTTGAAGTACCGGTCCTGCCCGACGTCGAGCTCGTTGTCGACCGTCCGGCGGGCGAGGATCCACCAGTCGCGGTGGAGGTCCGGCCCGGTGACGACGGGGAGCTTCTTGCGGATGTACGGCCCGAAGAAGGTGTCGTACATCGCGTCGCCGTACAGGAACGTCGTGAACCCCTTGAAGTCGAGCTCGGTCGGGTGCTGGTTCCGCACCATCTTCTTGAAGTAGTGCCAGACGGCGCGCGGCGGCAGCTTGAAGATCGAGCTGAAGCTCGGCGGCCAGGCGATCTCGCGCCCCTTGAAGTGGGCGCTGATCCGGAAGTCGAGCTCGTCGAACGGGCCCTTCACGTTGTCGCGCGCGTAGTCGCTGACGTCCTCGCGCACGTTCAGGAAGAAGTAGTGGGGGCCGACGTCGAAGATGAACCCGTCGTCGTCGAACGAGCGGGCCAGCCCCCCCACGCGGTCGCGACGCTCGAGGACGGTGACGCGGTGGCCGGCGTCGACCAGGCGTTCGGCGGTGGTGAGACCGCACAGCCCGGCCCCGACGACGACGTACTGCTTCCGCTCGGTCACGATCCCGTCAATCCTCGACCGCCGACCGTTCGGCGCGCTTCCGCATGGTGGCGTCGCGGATCCGCTTCCGGATCCGGATGGAATCCGGCGTGACCTCCACGAGCTCGTCGTCGTCGATGTATTCCAACGCCTCCTCGAGCTGGAACACCCGCGGCGGCGCGATGCGGACGTTCCGCTCGGCCGACGCCGCGCGGACGTTCGTGAGCTTCTTCTCCCGCCCGACGTTCACCACGACGTCGCCCGGCTTGCAGTGCTCGCCGACGACCATCCCCTCGTAGACGTCGTCGCCGGGCCCGACGAAGAAGATCCCCCGGTCCTGCAGGGACTCGAGCGCGTAGAACGTCGCCTTGGCGTTGTCCATCGAGCAGAGCGCGCCGTTCAGCCGGTGCGGCACCGAGCCCTTGAAGTACTCGTACTCGTAGAAGCTGTGGTGGATGATCGCCTCGCCCGCGGTGAGCGTGAGGAGCTGCGTCCGGAGTCCGATCAGCCCGCGCGACGGGACGTGGAACTCGAGGTGGGTGACGTTCCCCTTCGCCTCCATCGTCGTCATCTCCCCCTTGCGGGGGCCGAGGAGTTCGATCACCTTCCCGGCGTGCTCGTTCGGGCAGTCGACGACGAGCAGCTCGATCGGCTCGGTCTTCTTGCCGTTCAGCTCCCGGTAGATCGGCCGCGGCTTCCCGACCGAGAACTCGAACCCCTCGCGGCGCATCTCCTCGATCAGGATGCCGAGGTGGAGCGTCCCGCGGCCGGAGACCTTGAAGACGTCCGGGTCGCCGGTCTCGTCGACGCGGAGGGCGACGTTCGACCGGAGTTCGCGGAGCAGCCGCTCGCGCAGGTGACGGGAGGTGAGATACTTCCCCGAGCGACCGGCGAACGGGGAGTCGTTCACCTGGAACGTCATCGAGATCGTCGGCTCGTCGACCGTGATGATCGGGAGCGGCCGCGGGTCGTCGATGTCGGCCACCGTGTCGCCGATGTCGATGTCCGGGATCCCCTGCAGGGCGCAGAGGTCGCCGGCCCGCACCTCCTCGACCTCCTTCCGCTGGAGCCCCTCGAAGACGAACAGCGCGCCGACGGTCGCGTCGTGCCGGACGCCGTCCCGCCGGAGCAGCGCGACCCGCTGACGCGACCGGAGGACGCCGGCGTAGACGCGGCCGATCGCGATGCGGCCGACGTACTCGCTGTGGTCGAGCGTGGTGACCTGGAACTGCATCGGCTCGTCGACCGGCGAGCGGGGCGGCGGCACCGAGTCGCGGATCATCTCGAGGACGGGGAGGAGGTTCTCCTTCGGGTCGCTCAGGTCGCGGACCGCCCACCCGTCGCGTGACGACGCGTAGACGACCGGGAAGTCGAGCGCCGCGTCGTCCGCGCCGAGGTCGACGAACAGGTCGAAGATCTCGTCGAGCACCTCGTGCGGCCGCGCCTCGGGGCGGTCGACCTTGTTGACGACGACGATCGGACGGAGGTGCTGCTCGAACGCCTTCTTCAGCACGAACCGCGTCTGCGGCATCGGCCCCTCGAAGGCGTCGACCAGGAGGAGGGCCGAGTCGGCCATCTTCAGCACCCGCTCGACCTCGCCGCCGAAGTCGGCGTGGCCGGGGGTGTCGATGACGTTGATCTTCAGCCCCTCCCAGCGGATCGACGTGTTCTTCGACAGGATCGTGATCCCCCGCTCCTTCTCGAGCGAGCCGCTGTCGAGGATGAGGTCGGCGCTCTGCGTGCGGACGTCGACGGCGCCGAGCGTCCGCATGAGGCGGTCGACCAGGGTCGTCTTCCCGTGGTCGACGTGGGCGATGATCGCGACGTTGCGCAGGTCTTCCGCGACCGGCGCCGCCGCGGCGTTCGTCTCAGGCATAGATACCGCGCTTGCTCATGAAGGTCGCGACCCGGTCGATGCCGAGCATGTACGCCGCGATCCGCATCCCCACGTCGTGCTTCTCCGCCATCTCGTGCACCTCGTGGAAGGCGCGGCGCATGACGATGCCGAGCCGGCGGTTCACCTCGTCCTCCTCCCAGAAGTAGCCCATGCGGTCCTGGACCCACTCGAGGTACGAGACCGTGACGCCGCCCGCGTTCGCCAGGATGTCCGGCACCACGAAGACGCCCTTCTCCTGGAGGATCTCGTCGGCGCGCGCGGTCGTCGGACCGTTCGCCCCCTCGACGATGATCGACGCCTTCACCTGATCGGCGTTCGACTGACGGATGACGTTCTCGGTCGCCGCCGGGACGAGCACGTCGCACGGCAGCTCGACGATCTCCTCCTTGCCGACCGCGTCCGCGCCGGGGAACCCGACCACCGACCCGTGCTCCTTCGACCACTCGATCAGCTTCGGGATGTCGAGGCCGGCCTCGCAGTGGATGCCGCCCTCGATGTCGGAGACGCCGACGATCTTCGCCCCCTCCGCGTGGATCAGCTCGGCGCCGATGCCGCCGACGTTCCCGAACCCCTGCACCACGACCTTCGCGTTCGTGAGGTCGAGGTTCCGGACCTTCGCCGCCTCGCGCAGCACGAACAGGACGCCGCGCCCGGTCGCCTCGCGCCGGCCGAGCGACCCGCCGAGGCCGACCGGCTTGCCGGTGACGACCGCGGTCACGGTGTGGCGGACATGCATGGAGTAGGTGTCCATGATCCACGCCATCACCTGCTCGTTGGTGTTGACGTCCGGGGCCGGGACGTCGCGCTCGGGCCCGATGATGTCCATGATCGCCGCGGTGTACCGGCGGGTGATCCGCTCGACCTCGCCGATCGAGAGCGCCTTCGGGTCGCAGACCACGCCCCCCTTGGCGCCGCCGAACGGCACGCCGACGACCGCGCACTTCCACGTCATCCACGCCGCGAGGGCGCGGACCTCGTCGAGCGTCACGTCCGGCGCGAACCGGATCCCGCCCTTCGCCGGCCCGACGGCGAGGTTGTGCTGGACCCGATAGCCGCGAAAGACCCGATACGACCCGTCGTCCATGAGGCAGGGGACCGAGACCGTCAGCTCGCGGTCGGTCGACTTCAGGATGTCGTACACGCCCGGGTCGAGCTTCAGTCGCTTCGCGGCCTGCTCGAAGCGGTCGAGCATCGCCTCGTACGGGTTGAACTCGGACTGCGGTCCCACGCCCGCGTACGGACCGGGATCGTGACTCGTGACGGACATCGGGGGTCTCCGCGGAATTGCGGTCGGACGGAGCCGAGAGGATATACCGAGCCCGAGCGACCCGGGCAAACAAACCTCAGCGCAGCCGGAAGAACTCCACGCGCAGTCCGAGCGCCTCGAGGACGCGCGGCGGGGACCGCTCCCGAAGCTCGTCCGCGAGCGGCGGGCGCTCGCCGAACGGGACGTGGACGTAGACGTCGAACGGCCCCTCCTCGGCCTCGGCGCGCGCGAGATCCTCCGCGGTGGCGATCCCCCCGCGCACCGCCCGGTCGGCGTGGTACGTGAACTGGGGGACGATCAGCAGGGACGACCGGACGGGG
This sequence comes from bacterium, assembly GCA_030428825.1. GTDB lineage: Bacteria > Planctomycetota > B15-G4 > B15-G4 > JADJEK01 > JAUIEL01. The sequence goes on along the minus strand of JAUIEL010000251.1, from coordinate 3,682 downwards.
TTGTACCGATCGAGGTTCGTCACGACCCGCTCGGCCGGCCGGACCTGCTCGCGGATCATCCTCGCGATCGTGACGTCCGCCCGTCCGGTCGCCGCGGCGATCCCCTCGTCGTCCCGGACGCACTCCTCCCGGCCCCACCACGCCACCAGCAGAACCGGGGCGACGGCGACGACGGCCCGGAACCCCTCGCCCGTCCCGGCCGCGGCCCGCCGGAGCGCCTCGACCGTCGCCCCGCCGAGGAGCGCGAGCGGCGGCAGGAGGAGGTACGTCCAGTAGTCGTGGACCAGCGCCCCCTGCGGGAAGAGGGCGACGTGAACGAGTCCGGTCGCGGCGAGGACCCGCACGGCGACCTCGAGCTCCCCCGTCGGCCGCGCCGCCCGCCGCCGGACGACCGGGAAGAGCCCCGCCGCGGCGAGGACCAGCAGGACCGGCGTCATCAGGTCGCGGAACCACCCGGCCGCGGCGGAGGCGGCGGCGACGACCTGGTCCCCGGACTCCTCCGCCAGCGGGACGGCGGTCCGAACCTTCGCCGCCAGCCAGACCTCGTCGATCGGGGAGCGGCCGAGGAGCACGACCCAGAGGACGAACGCGACGCCGAACGCGACCGCCACGCCCGGCAGGAGCCACGTCGCCCGCCGCGCGGACGCAGGCCCCCGTCGATCGAGGAGCGCGCAGCCGAGCGCGAGCACGCCGGCCGGCCAGTCGACCAGCATCCCGAGCCCGGTCGCGGCCGCCGCCGCGAGGAGGTCGAGCCGTCGGCCGTTCGCCCGCGCCCGGAGGTGGAAGAGGACCGCCGCGAGCAGGAAGACGGTCAGGAGCGGGCCCTGCGGATCGACGTGCCCGCCGTAGAGCGCGGTCATCGGCGTCGCCGCCGCCAGCGCGACCGCCGCCCCCGCGCCGACGCCGCCGAGGACCCGCCGGGCGAGGCGGTGGAGGGCGAGGAGCGCCAGCAGACCGACCACGAGGAACGGCGCCGTCGCCGCGCGCCCCGACTCCCCGAACGCCCGGAACGACGCGCCGACCAGGAGCGGAGCCCCCGGCGGGTGATGGAGGTAGAGCGAGGCCGGACGATCCCCCGGGTCCCCGGGCGTGAAGTCGGGCGCGCCGAGGTGGGCGAGGAACCCGTGCCGATCGTAGTTCCGGCCGGCGATCGAGTAGCGGGCCGCGTTCGCGCCGAAGAAGCCGGGTCCGAACGGCTCCTCGAGCCCCGGCGCCATCCTCCACGCCGCGAGCGCGAGACCGCCGACGAGGAGGACGAGACCGAGGAGGTTCGCCCCGCGGCCCGTCGCCGCGCCGCCGTCCGGCGCCCCGGGTCCGGTCACGAGGCGACCCGGCCGAGCGCCCGCAGGGCCGCCGCGGTCGCCGGAGCGCGGCGACGCGCCCCCGAGTCGCGCGCGAGCGCCGCCGCCAGCCGCTCGAGGTCGGCCGGGGTGTCGACGTCCGGCGCGGACGCCAGCAGCTCGACCCGGCCGGCGATCGCCCGCGCCCGCGCGAGCGTCGCGTCGAGGTTCCCGGGCGAGGAGGTCTCGATGCCGCGGAAGAGCCGCTCGTGGGGACGCGTCATCCCGACGAGGTAGTACCCGCCCCCCTCGTCCGGACCGAACACGAGGTCCGCGCCGTCGTCGAGGCGCGCGAACGCCTCCGCCTCGCGCTCGGGCGGGAGGAGCGGCGAATCGGTGTTCCGGACGACCACCGCCGCATCCCCGGCCGCGAGCTCGTCGGCGAACGCCGCCTCCAGGCGCGCGGGGAGATCCGCCCCGCGTTGCTCCGTCCGGCGGATCGAGGCCGGGACGACCGGGTCGAGCGCGGCGCCGGCGGCGGCGTCGAGCGGCGGCGCCACCGCGAGGACGACCTCGTCGGCGTGCGGTCGCGGGAGGGCGGCGACGTCCCGCAGGAACTCCCGGTAGACGCGGACCGCGCCGGCCGCCCCGAGCGCGGGCTCGAGACGGGTCTTCACCGCCCCGGCGCGCGGGGCCCGTCCGAACAACACGAGGACGCGGCGGAGAGCCATCGGGACATTCGACCCTCGCGGCCGGGGCCGGTCAACGTGCGCCGGAAACCGCTTCGGGACGTGAAATCGCGCCCCGACCGCTAGACTGCGGGCCGGGTGGGTGTCGGAGGAGGTCCGGCGGGTGCGGTTGCAGATCCTCGGTTGCTGCGGTGGGTCCACTCTCGGCAAGCACCCGACGTCCTTCCTGGTGAACGACACGGTCGCCGTCGACGCCGGCGCGATCACGGCCATGCTCCCGCCGCACGCCCAGGAGAAGGTCGACCACGTCGTCCTCTCCCACGCCCACCTCGACCACGTCGCCAACCTCCCGTTCCTGGTCGACAACCGGTTCGCCCGTCAGACCAAGCCGATCACGATCTACGGCAGCAAGGTCACGATCGACGACCTGAGCGACGGGATGTTCAACAACCGGGTCTGGCCCGACTTCACCGTCCTGAAGAACAAGAAGTCGATCTCGCTCACGCTGCGGCCGGTCAAGGCGGGCGAACCGTTCACGATCGACGGACTGAGGTTCACGGCGTATCCCATGGAGCACCCGGTCGCGTGCTTCGGCTTCCTGATCGACGACGGCACGTCGAGCATCTTCATCGCCGGCGACACCGGGTCGACCGAGTCGGTCAAGAAGGTCGTCGCCGGGATCGACAACCTCCGCGCGATCATCGTCGAGGCGTCGTGGCCGAGCCGCATGGGCGACCTCGCCGTCGCCACCGGCCACCTCACGCCGCGCATGATCCGCGACGCCCTCCCGTTCCACCCCGAGGCGAAGCTCCTCGTCACCCACGTGAAGCCGTTCTTCTTCCACGAGGTGGTCGGAGAGCTGATGGGGTTCGCGCTGCCGAACACGCTCATCCTGGATGATGGGATGGAGTTCGATTTCTAATCCCGCGTCCGGAATGGGCGGCCGCTCCATTCGTGCCCGTGCCCGGCTCGGATCGCGCGACCGTCTCGTGGACGTCACGCCCGCGGACGGACGCCGCGATGTCGGCGCGCGCCGGCCACGGCCACGGCCACCGGCACCGGCACCGGCACGAAGCAGCGCGCCACTTCGCCCTATCGATCGGTCTTGAACGGATCCCCCACCACCCGCACCCCCGGCCGCGCCTCGCGCAGCGCCCGGACCCCTTCCTCGGTGCACTCGGTCTCCCCCACGCGCACGACGCGCAGCGACTCCATCCGGCCGATCCTCGCCAGGCCGGCGTCGGTCACGCGCGCGCCGAACAGGTTCAGCTCCTCGATCCGCTCGAACCGCTCGAGCGCGGCCGCGCCCCGGTCGGAGACCGTCGTCCCCCGCAGGTCGAGGTGCACGAGCCGCGGCAGCTCCGGGAGTCGCTCCACGACGTCGTCGCCGACCCCGGTCCGCGACAGGTCGAGCCACGCCACGTTCGCGGCGACGGCGCGGAGCCGGTCGGCGAGGTCCGTCCACTCCCGCGCGTCCCGGACCGGGAACGAGACGCGGAGGAGCGGCGCCCCCGCGACGACCGGCTCGACCCGCGCGCCGAACCGCTCGAGCGCCTCGACCGCCGCCGGCGCCGCCGGCGCCGCGCCCTCGCCGAGCGCGAGGAGGCGGACGACCCGCGGCGAGAGTTCGACGCCCTTCGCCTCCTCGGCCTCGGCCGGCGGCGGCGACGCCTCCCTCTCCGCGCCGACCCAGTCGCCGAACGGCGCGCCCTC
>JAUIEL010000926.1 GCA_030428825.1 bacterium | reverse complement strand
GGAACTGGCGCGCATAGGCGGACAGTGATTCGACGTAACGCCGCTGGCCTTCGGCATAGATCGTGTCGAAGGCGAGCGACGACTTGCCGGAGCCGGACAGGCCGGTGATGACGATCAGCTTGTCGCGCGGCAGGTCGAGGTCGACATTCCGCAGGTTGTGCGTGCGGGCGCCGCGTAGGTGTATGGTGTCCATCGAGCGCGGTATCGGGGTCCTGCGAGGAGGCGCCGGTCGGAACGGTCCGGAACCGGGTCCGCTTCCTGAAGGGGATGCACCCGAAGGTGATCGCGTGTTCGCATCACGTCGGCCACTGGGAGCACGGCGCGGTCGGCCGGGGCGAGAACGAGGCGTCCGCCTCCCCGGCGCCGGGCGTCGCCGCCGCGGACGAGCTGCCCGCCGACCGGGACCTGCCGTCGAACGTCTGGTGGTCGAAGGCGAACGGCGGTCCGGGCGGCGGCGTCGCGATCAACGACGCCCTCCCGATCAACCCGTGCCCGCTCGTCGGCGGTCAGAACTGGTACGACAACGTCTGCCGGGTCCGGAAGGCGTGAACGACGGCCCGCGGGCGGTCGCGCCGCTCTACGCCCTCCTCGCGCGCATCGCGCTGTGGGAGGTCGATCGCCCGCTCCTCGAGGCGCTCCGCCGGGGCGAGCTCGCCGCCGGTCTCGACAAGGCCGAGCCGGGGTGCGCGGCCGACCTGCGGCGGGACTGGTCGGACGACGACGTCGAGCGCGCGGCGACCGAGTACTGCGCGCTGTACGTCCTCCCCGACGGCCCGTCGCCGCGCGCGTCGGCGTGGCTCCCCGGCGAGCGCGAGCGGGTCGGCGCCGGCGTCGACGACCTCGTGTCGAGGGTGATGGCCGCGCTCGACGTGGCGCCGGAGGGACCGCTCGCCCGCGTCCCGCACGACCACCTCGGCTTCCTCCTCCACCTGGCGGCGCTCGCGCTCGCGGACGACCGCGCCGACGTCCGCGCCGTCGGCGACGGCCTGATCGAACGCGCGCTCCGGCCGTGGGTCCCGACCTGGGCCGAGCGAGTCCGGGCCGCCGCCACCGTCCCGCTCTACCGGGCCCACGCGACCCTCGTCTCGCGGCTGGTCGCGGCGACGGACGGGGAGCGCTCCCGCCGGGACGACACGGCGGACCGGCCGCTGTAGCGACGCCCCGCCGGAGGTCGGTCGCGCACCGACGGACGTTTCGGCGGCGCACTCCCTCCCCGGGCTTCTCTCCCGTCGGATCGAGCTCGCGCTCCAGCGCCCACCCCCTCCGGACGACATGAGAGATCGGCGCCCGGGAAGGATCCGACGTGATCTCCCCTCTCTCTCTCGCTCCCCTCCTCCCCGCCACACTTCTCGCCGGCAACACGTTCACGGTCGACGACGACGGCCCGGCCGACTTCCCGTCGATCCTCGACGCGGTCGCGTCGAGCGCGGTGACCGACGGCGACCTCCTCCTCGTCGCCGCCGGCAGCTACGCGGGGTTCCACCTCGACAAGGAGCTGACGCTCTGCGGCCCCGCGTCCGGGGCGCGACCGACCGTCGACGGGAAGGTCCGCGTGTCGGCCGCCGCCGCCGAGCTCGTCCGCCTCGACATCGCGGGACTCCACCTCGACACGATGGCGGAGCGGGCGACGATCGAGGACTGCGTCGTCCGCGGCTCGACCTCGCAGGAGATCGGGATGCTCGTCCACCACTCCTCG
>JAUIEL010000250.1 GCA_030428825.1 bacterium | reverse complement strand
CGACCGCCGTGGACTCGATGTCGATCCAGACAGATTCCGCCACCCAATCGACCTTGGTGATCTGCGCCGCGCGGAACCGCTCGTTGTTGGCGTCCGTCCGCAGGTGCCAGTGGACCGGCGCATAGGCGACCAGGCCGAGGCCGGCGAACACCGATGCGAGGATCCGTTTCGCCCCGCGCGTCATCGGTCGGCGCGGCCTTCCCGCTCCGCCCGTTCGGCGAGCAGAAGGTCGATCCAGGGCCGGAGGTAGCGGCCGTTGTCGCGGTAGGTGCGCCCGGAGACGAGGTTGCGGTCGACGACGCAGGGCTCGTCGACGTAGATGCCGCCGCAGACCTCGAGGTCGAACCGGAGCGACGTCCGGAACGGGATGTCGTCGAGCACGTGGAACCGGTGGACGGCGCAGTGGCCGCGGTTGATCGGTCCGTCGCAGCGGGACTGGGCGTGGTACGGGGCGTCGAACAGCGCGGTGTCGCACCAGGCGTACCCGAAGTAGTCCTCCGTCCCCGTGCCGAACGTCGACGGGAAGGGCTCGTCGTCGACGGAGATCTTCTCGTCCCCCTCGCCCCACCACCCCTTCACCGGGTTCGTCACGGAGAGCGCCGCCCCGACCAGCCGTCCCTCGCCGCGGACGTGGACCACCGGCCAGTCGCGCATCGGCCGGGTCGGGAGGGCGGGATCGCCCCGCCAGCGGGCGTGGAACCGGTACGGACGGACGTCGTCGGTCACGCGCAGGCGGACGCCCGGCGGGGAGACGACCTCGAGCCGCTCCCCGAACGGCATCGGGAACGCGCACCAGCCGACGCCGTCCTCCGTGATCCCCATCGGGAGCGATCGGTACGCGTTCCGACCCGGCGCGGTCCCGAAGAAGTCGCCGAGCGGCGCGAGCACCGTCGTCTCGCCGTCGACGCGCAGCTCGAGCGTCGCCCGCCGCAGCGCCTCCTCGTCGTCCGGGAGGTCGACCTCGAGCCGTCGCACGACCCCCGGCCCCTCGAGGACGCGCGCCGTCGTCACGCGCCCGCGCGGGACCGCCTCGAGCGTCGGGAGCGGCGGGGCCTCCTCTCGCGACCAGGTCCGGACCTCGGTCCCCGCGGCGTACGACCGGACGTTCACGTGGTAGTACTGCCCGCCCTCCGAGCAGGTGACCTTCATCCGCTCGCGGTACGGGAACGGGTAGTAGAGGTTGCCGCCCCGGGCGCGGACCGCCCCGAAGGGCGGCGGGAACCCGTCGACCTCCCCGGCGAGCAGGGCGCGGAAGTCCGCCTCCAGCGCGACCCGTCCGTCCAGCTCGATCCGGAGGTCCCCGGCCGGGTTCGCCGACCAGATCCGGACGATCGCGCCCGGTCCCTCCGCGTCGGCGAGCACGAACCGCCCGTCCTCGACGCGCAGGTAATGTCCCCGGTCGCCGTTCGCGAACCAGCCGCCCGGGTCGTCCGGCGAGACGGACGCGCGGTCGTACGACGAGAACTGGAGGGTCACGTGCGCGGCGGGGCGGGTGAGGCGGTCGAGGTCGACCATCTCCCGCAGCAGCGACGCGGTGTCGACGGCGGGGGGGGACGCGGCCAGGAGGAGGGAGAGGGCGAGCGGCGAGGCCATGGACGGCTCCGGACGCGGGGTGCGGGCGGGTATGCTACCCTTCCGTTCTCACCGTCCGGAGCCTCACCGCGGAGCACCCCCCCCATGACCGTGTCCATCGTCGTGAACGAGCTCGAGAGCCGCGTCACGATCCTGGAGGGCGAGGCGGGCCAGCGCCGGTTCCGGACCACGGACGAGGCGGTCGCCTTCGTCCTGAAGCAGTGTCCGGAGCTCGACGAGCTCGTCTTCGCGCCGGGATCGTTCCACTTCCGCCACCCCGTCGAGGTCGATCGCCCGCTCCGGGTCCGCCTCCGGACCGGCGCGGTGCTGATCCCGTCGGACGGGTCGATCGGCCTGTTCCGGTTCGACGCCGACGACTGCACGCTCGAGGGGCCGGGGATCGTCCAGGTCGTCGAGTTCGTCCCCGGCCAGCACGTCGTCCGGTTCGAGGGGGACCGCGCGACGGTGCGCGACCTCTGCTTCGACGTGACGACCGACAAGGGGGACCCGAACCGCCCGCTCGTCCTGATCCGCCTGCTCGGCGGGTCGTCGCGGGTGGTCGAGAACGTCACCTTCCTGCCGAACGTCGGCGTCACGTGCGTTTCGGCGGCGCGCGGGAAGGCGCTGACCCTCTCGAACAACCGGTTCACGAACTCGCAGACGACCGAGGTGACGTCGCCGACGCACGTCCAGCGGAACTGTCACCGGTGCATCGACCTCGAACACGAGGGGTGGGCCCAGGTCCACGGGAACCGCGCGGAGGGGCTCGGCTATCCGGGCTCGCAACCGGTCGACTCGTTCCTGCACTATCAGTACGACGAGCGGCTGCATCACGCGAACCCGGAGGCGGGACACCTGCAGGTCGTCGGGAACTACGTCGAGGACCTGGCGGCGAAGGCGTACGTCCGCCTGCGCGGCTGCGCGTGGTTCCAGATCGTCGGGAACACGTTCGCGAACTCGCTGAACGAGGCCCTCGAGATCGGCGACGGCGGCATCGTGGTCGACTCCGAGGGGGGGGACGGCGAGGGGCGCCCGTCGACCGACGGACAGATCGCGTCGAACCAGCTCCACAACCTCGCGCGTCCGAACAGCAAGGGGGTCTTCCTCGTCCTCCGCTCGTGCATCCGCCTCTCCGTCCTCTCGAACCAGTTCGCGACCGTGATGTCGGAGAACGCGATCCGCGTCCACCCGCAGTCGACGCCGTACTGCACGATCCACGGCAACACGTTCGAGGGGATCCTCTCGATCGGGTGGGGGATCGCGCCGCGGAGCGCCATCCACTGCGCGCCGGCGACGAACGCGCGGATCACGATCGGCGGCAACACCGTCACGTCGTTCTACGGCAAGCCGGGCGACACGCCGCTCCTCCGGAAGGAGGGGCCGCTGCTCGGCAAGGTGAACCTGACCGGCCTCGCCGACCGGAAGACCGGCGCCGCGCCGACGGCGACGACGAAGATCGAGGACCTGTCGACGAACTGCTGGAATGAGTGACGACGGCGCGCGCTCCGGCGCCGCGCTCGCGCTCCGAGGCATCCGGAAGCGACTCGGCGGGGCCGAGGTGCTCCGCGGGGTCGACCTCGAGGTGGCGCGGGGGCGGCTGGTCGGCCTCGTCGGCCTGAACGGCGCGGGGAAGACGACGACGCTGCGGGTCGCGCTCGGGATGCTCCGGGCGGACGCCGGCGCGGTGTCGGTGCTCGGCGTCGAGGTCGACGCGCTGCGGCGAGTCTCCGGCCGGGTCGGAGCCGCGATGCACGGCGCCGGACTCGAACCCGGACTGACCGCCCGCCAGAACCTCCGGACGCACGCCCTCCTTCATCCGGCCGCGCGCCGCCGCGACGCCGACGCCGACGGCCTGCTCGAGCGGCTCGGCCTCGCCCGCCTCGCCGACCGGCGCGTCGGCGCCCTGTCGCAGGGGGAGCGGCGGCGGGTCGCGCTGGCGCGCGCGCTCCTGCTCGAGCCCGACCTGGTCGTCCTCGACGAGCCGCTGACGCACCTCGACCCCGGCGCGGTCGCCCAGGTCCTCGCGGTGCTCCGCGACCGGGTCGCGGCCGGGGCGGCGGTCCTCCTGTCGAGTCACCAGCTCGAGCACGTCGAGCGGGTCGCCGACGCGCTCGTGATGCTGCACCGCGGTCGCGTGGTCCGCGCCGGCGAGACCGCGTCGCTCCTGGCCGGGACGCGCGCGGTGCAGCTCCTCCGCGCGACGCCGCCCGAGCGGGCGCGGGCCGCGGTCGAGCGGCTGGAAGAGGTCGAGACGGTCGAGCCGGCGGGAGACGACGGCCTCCTCCGGGTGGTCGCGGCGCGGCCGTGCGCCGACCGGATCGGCGCGGCGCTGCGGGACGAGGGTCTGGCGGTCTCGTTCCTGGCGCCGGAGCGGCGGTCGCTCGACGAGCTGTTCCACGCGGAGATCCGCGACGCCGATCGCGCGGAGGCGGCGTCGTGATCCCGATCCGCGCCGAGCTGTATCGGATGGCGAGGCTCCGGGCGACGCTCGCGCTCCTCCCGCTCCCCGCGCTCGCCGGCGTCCTCTGGATCGTCGGGGCGCGAGTCGCCGATCGTCTCGCGGAGGCGCGGCGACTCGCGGCGGGGGGCGACCCGGCGGCGGCGGCGCCCGAGAGCGGCTTCGGCCCGCTCGCGGACGGGCTCCGGACCGGGTCGGCCGTCCTGACCCTGATCCTCCTCCTCCTCGGCGCGCTCTCGCTGGTCCGCGAGCGCGAGCAGGGGACGCTCGCCCTCGCGCACCTCGCCGCCGGCCGGGCGCGGTTCGTCGCCGCGCGCGCCGTCGCGCTGCTCGTCTTCGCGGTCGTCGCGTTCCTCGCGCTCGGCGGCGCCTGCGCGCTCGTCGCGGCGAAGATGCACGGGCTGCGGGACGTGGTGGAGGAGGGGTTCGTGATGGCGGAGGCGTCGACCCTCTGGATGGAGGTCGGCCGCGGCGCGGGCGCGACCGTCCCGGCGCTGGTCGCGGCGGCGTGGTTCGGACTGGCGGTCTCCGCGGCGGTGAACGGCCCGGGCGCCGCGGTCGGTCTGACGCTCGCGCCGGTCCTGCTGTTCGACGCGCTGAAGGGGCTCTTCCCGGACGTCGCCGCCCGCGTCTTCGTCGGCTGGCTGCCGCTCCTCTCGGGGGACGCGCCGATCGCGCACCTGACCGACATCGCGCGCGGCTACTCCGACGTGGAGTGGGGCGAGCACGAACTGCTCCACGCCGGCCTCGTCCCCGGAACCTGGGCGATCGCGCTGCTGGTCCTGGCGGCGACGGTGACGCGGCGACGATCGGTCTGAACCGGACGGGCGCGGCGGGTAGAGTGTTCGCGCCATGCTTCGGCTCTCCTCCTTCCTCCCGATCCCGCTCCTCGCCGCGGGGTGTGTCACCGTGACCCAGGTGCCGCCGCCGTCGTCGGCCCTGTCGTCGTCGTCGGTGGTCGCGGTCGCCGAGCCGGCGCCGGCGCGGCCGTTCGTCGGGCTCGTGCTCGAGGAGCGTCTCTCCGGGTCGCTCGACGACCTCGCGTTCCTCGGCGGGCTGTCGGTCGTGGAGGTGGCGCCCGGTTCGCCGGCCGAGCGGGCGGGGCTCCGGGCGGGCGACCTCGTGGTCGAGGCGGCGGGGGTCGAACTCGACGCGCTCGACGCGTGGCAGGCGGTCCTCGACGCCGCGGAGCCCGGGGCGCGGCTCGCGCTCGTCGTCGAGCGGGAGCGGGGCCTGGCGGACGTCCGGGTCGACGTCGAGCGGCGCGGCGGAGTGGTTCCGCTGCCGGAGCGGACGCGGTTCGTCGAGCGGGTGAAGGGCCGGCTCGTCGTCGACACCGTGCCGGTCGAAGGAGGCGTCGGGGCGCGCGTCGTGCGACTCCTGGACGGCTCGCCGTTCGGCGCGGCGGGCGTGGCGGAGGGAGAGGTCGTCCTCGCGCTCGACGGGAGGCCGGTCGAGGGGGCGCGCGGCCTGGTCGAGGCGCTCGCGGCGCGCGACGTCGGCGAGGAGCTCCGGGTCCGCGTGCGGGACGTCGAGGGGGCCGCCGTCCGTGAGGCCGACGTCGAGCTCTGGGCGCCCGAGCGTCACCTGACCGGCCTCGCGGCGCCGATCCTGTTCCGGTACGAGCGCGACCTCGTCGAGGACGAGACCGAGTTCGCGCTCCTCGACCTCTGGGTCCTCGCCCTCTACGACTACCGGCGCGACGTCCGGTCGGTCCGGCACCGCGTCCTCCGCTGGTTCGTGTTCGAGACCGGGGCCGGCGAGCTGGTCGAGGAGACGCCGTGAGCTCCTGGGCGCTCGTCGTGGTCCTCGCCGCGGCGCCGGTCGACTTCGTCGAGAGCCGGCTCGAGGTCGACGGGCGCCTCCTCTCCTACGAGACGCCGGACGTCGACGACGACGAGCGCGGCGACCTCCTCCTGGTGACGCGCGAGGGGGACGACCGCGTGCTCCGCCTCCACCTCCACGCCGACGGCGGAGGCTTCGCGTCCGAGCCGACGTTCCGACTCGCGCTGCCGCGGGACGTGGTGGCGTACGGCCTGTTCGAGCTGCGCGACGAGCCGGGGCGCGAGCTCCTCCTCTTCACGCGGAACGGCGTCTTCTCGGTCTCGACGACGCGGCGAGGCCTGCGCGGGAACATCCGTCGCGAGCTCGAGGCGCCGCTCTTCCCCGATCTCTCGGCGAGCGACGACGTGCTGCGCTGGGACTGGGCGCGCGACGTCGACGGCGACGGCGTCGAGGAGCTGATCGTCCCGAGCGAGCGGGCGCTGGTCGTGCTCGCCGTCGGAGGAGGCGAGGACGGGAGCCGGCTCGCCCCGGTCGCGACGATCCCGTGCCGGGTCGAGTCGGAGACGGCGTCTCCCGGCGTCGACGTCCGACTCGGCCGCGCGCGGCTCGACGTCCGGACCGACCTCCCGGCGCTCTTCCCCGGTCGGGCCGGCCGCGCGGCGTCGTTCGGCCGGGGGAACCTGCTGCGGCGCTCCGAGACGTGGAGCCTGCCGCGGCTCGTCGACTGGGACGGGGACCGGCGGCTCGACGCGGCCGTGGTGTCGGGCGACGGAGTGTCGGTGCGCCGACAGGCGGCCGGCCGGGGGTTCCTCGCCGCGCTCGAGGCCGGGCTGCCGGAGGCGGAGGACGAGGACGTCTCGCTCCGGCTCGTCGACCTCGACGGCGACGGGACACACGAGGCGATCCGACTGGCCGGGGATCGCGACGGGCTGAACCGCGACTACTCCGCGACCGTCTATCGGCGCCGGGGGGAGGGGTTCGACGAGATCCCGACCGCGCGGATCAAGCTGAGCGCCGGGAACGCCCGCTTCACGTTCCCGGACGTCGACGCCGACGGGCGCCGCGACCTCGTGGTCCGGGCGGTCGAGCTGCCGACGGGGATCGACCAGCTCACGTCGATCCGGGTCGACACGCGGGTCCTCGTCTTCCTCGGCGGCGACGGGGGGACGCTCTCGACCCGGCCCGACGCGCGGTGGGACCGGAGCCTGAGGCCGGACGACCTGACGCGGATCCGCGAGAGCTTCCTCGCCGAGCTGGAGGGTGACTTCGACGGCGACGGGCTCGCCGACCTCCTCGTCGTCCGGCCGGACGGGCTGCTCCAGGTCCTGCCGCTGGTGCGGGACGGCGACGGAATCGCGTTCTCGGACGAACCGCTCTCGACCTACCTGCCGAAGCGGCCGGTCCGCGACGCGCGACCGGCGTACCTGTCGCACGACGGAGTCTGGGACCTCGTCCTGCGGCACGACGACGGCTTGACGGTCTTCGTGTCGCGCGCGGAGGGGGTACGGTGAGGCGGACGACGACGCGGACGACGACGCGGGTCGCCGTCCTCCTCGCGGCGTGCGCCTCCGCGTCGCCGACGCACGGCGAGGACGGACGGCGCGAACTCGTCCTCCCGCCGGGGGTGCGCGGCGTCGAACTCGTCCGGGCCGCCGACGACGGCCCGCGCGCGTTGCTGATCGCGCGCGACGACCGGCTCGAGGTGGTCGACCCCGAGACCGGAGAGACGACGGCGACGCTGCCGCGCGGCGGCGCGCGCGTCTTCGCGTGGTGCGTCGCGCCGGACGCGGGGAGGGGCGAGCCGGTCTTCCTGCTGCGGGACGGCGGCGAGGTCGCCCGCTGGGCCGGCGGCGACGCGGCCCCGGAGGTCGTCCTGACCGATCGGGCGGCGAACCTCCCGTCCGGCGTGACGCACCTGCCGTTCGCGCGCGACCTCGACGGCGACGGTCGGGTCGACGTCGTCGTCCCGACCGCCGACGGGCTCGACCTCTGGCGCGCCGTGGGCGATCGGTACGAGAAGAGCGCGTCGGTGCGGCACGAGGTCGACGTCTCGCTCTCGGCCGACGGGCCGGACGACGACGACGGCGAGCTCGAGCAGCGGGTCCGGATCCCGCGGTTCGACGTCGAGGACATGAACGGCGACGGCGTGCCGGACCTCGTCTTCTCCGACGACGACCACGTCCGGTTCTTCTGGTCCGGCCCGGACGGCCGCCTCCCGGAGGAGCCGACGTTCACGCTCGACCTCGAGGAGATCCGGACGTCGCTCCCGGCGCGGAGCCGCGACGTGATCGACACCGAGAACCTCCTGAACCTCCTCGAATCCACGGTCAGTCACCTGAGCCGTGACTTCGACGGCGACGGGTTCGCGGACCTCCTGCTGCGGCGGGGGAAGAAGGTCTCGGTCTACGCCGGCGGGCCGTCGGGGATCGACCGGTCGACCGCGAAGCAGGTGCTCCGGACCGGGGGGAACCTGCTGAGCGCGGTGGCGTTCGACGACGACGGCGACGGGAAGGACGACCTCGCGCTCCTGCTGATGTCCGACCTCTCGCTCGGCCAGCTCCTGTTCTGGCTGGTCGCGGGGGGCGAGATCGAGCTCGACCTGTACGTCTACGCGCAGGAGGGGGCGCTCCGGTTCTCGCGAAAGCCGACCCGGCGCCGGACGCTGGTGATCCAGCTGCCGTCGGTGACGTCCCTGATCTCCGACTTCGAGGAGCAGGTCGACGGGATCGCCGACGAGCTGACCCGCCTGCCGGTCGCCGGCGACTTCGACGGCGACGGCCGGACCGACGACGCGGCGCGGCGGCTCCCGGACGGATCGGTCGGCCTCTTCCGGGACGCGGCCGACGGGGCGGAGACCGACTGGTCGAAGCAGCGCGCCTGGCGCTCGGTGGTCGCGAAGTTCGACCGCGCCGCGAACGGCGGCGAGCGGTTCGAGGACGACCTCCTCTCGCTGCTCGACTGGGCGCCGCTGCCGGGGCGGGAGCTGGCGCTCGCGCTCGACGGGCGGACGGCGGACCGGGTCGTGACGCTCGAGGCGCGGGACGGCGCGACCGACGTCCTGTTCGCGCTCGACGTCGACGGGGCGCCGGGGGACGAGCTGGTCGTCGTGCGCGGCGCGGGGCCGGAGGCGCCGGTGCGGGTGGTGATCGTCGGGGACGCGGACGAAGCCCGCCGGATCGCCCTTCGGGGAGAGGTCGATATGCCCGTCGGCGCCGGCGGTCGCGACCTGGCCTGGCG
>JAUIEL010000249.1 GCA_030428825.1 bacterium | reverse complement strand
CCGTCTTCTTCCGCGACTCCGCCGCCGCCGCGGGCGACGATTCCTCCGAGACGGGGAGCGGGACCGCGGGGCTCGACCGTATCGTGGCGGAGGGTCGCGTCCACCTGGAGCAGACCGCCCCGCGCGAACTGACCGCGGAGGGGCAGCGCCTCGAGTGGACGCTCTCCGAGGACGACGAGGTGATCTTCCTGAGCGGCACCGACCCCCAGTGCTGGGTGATCGGGCTCCTCGGAGATCGGGACGTTCGGGACGAGGCGGACTGGTTCCGCCTCCGAAAGAACAGCGACGAGGTCGAGGCGCACAACGGCCGGACCGTGTTCGTCGAGTCGACGAGCGGGCGGTGACCGGACCGGAGGACGGCGTCGAGGTCAGGAGGGCCACGCGAGCGCGTGGGGGCGGTCGGCAATCATCTCCGTAGGGCGGTCATCGCTCGGGTCGGAACGGCGCTGCTCCTCGCGGCGACGGCCGCGGACGCGTGGGCCCAGCCGCAAGGCGGTCGCGACGCCACCGTCCCGAAGGCGGAGGAGGCTCCCCGGCGGTTCCGGCTGAACTACGAGGGGGCGCGCCGCTACCTCCTGCGCGACGGCGACCCGGCGGTCGAGGACGCGCCGTACGTGATCGCGGTCGCCGGCGGGGCGAAGCTCTGGTTCGAGGACTACTTCCTCACCGCGCGGAACATCCTGATCTGGGTCGACGACGGCTCCCTCTCCTCCGCTCCGACCGAGGAGGCGGCGGACGACCGCCGCGAGGACCGCTTCCCGTACGGCGTCGAATCGCCGATCGAGCGCCGCGACGCTCCGCCCGGCGACTTCGCGCTGGTGCAGGATCCGTCCGGCGCGCCGCTCCACCTGACGTCGGGACAGGTGCGCGAGGTGTTCGCCGAGGGGGACGTCTACATCACCCAGGGGCGGAACCGGACGTTCCAGGCCGACAAGGCGTACTTCAACGTCCTCGAGAACCGCTCGCTGATCATCGAGGGGGAGATCCGGAGCGACATCGCCTCCCTGTCCCTCGCCGCGCCCACGGGCTCGAACGACACGGCCGCCGACGACGGCCGCGCACCGGCCCCGATCGTCATCCGGGCGGCCGAGATCCGAGGGGTGTCGAAGGGGCTGTGGGAGGCCGACAACGCGAAGGTGACGACCTCCACGCTCGGAAAGCCGGGGTACCACATCGCGATGGATCGGATGCGGTACGAGGAGCTCGTGACGCAGCTCGGCGGCCGCGTCACCGGCTACGGCAACCGGTTCGTCCTCGGCGACGTTCCCCTCCTCACGGTGCCGTACTTCCAGGTCCGGACCGGCGTGCAGAGTCCCGTCCCGTTGATCGGCTTCGCCACCGGCGTGTCGAGCCAGTTCGGTCTGTTCGTCGAGACGCGCTGGGGGAACGTCTTCGAGGAGGAGGGGAACGAGTTCAACCGGAAGATCGGCGTCGACGGCTCGTTCCAGGGGCTCTGGTTCGCCGACGTGAACCTCTACTCCGCGCGCGGCCCCGGGCTCGGCGGCGGCCTCGAGTACGAGACGAGGGACGGCTCGGATCGCAAGTACTTCGGCCGGACCGAGTTCCTGTTCGTCCACGACTTCAGCGGAGAGGACCGAACGAGCAGCGCCCGGCGGTTCGACGACGACGACGATCACGCCGGCCTGCGGGGCCACTTCCTGTCACAGAACCGTGTCTTCCTGCCGGACGACTGGATCTTCGACACGGAGGTGAACTGGGTCTCCGACGAGGGGTTCCTGAAGGAGTTCAAGGAGAACCTCGCGGACGAGATGAAGGACCCGGAGACGTACGTCTACCTCCGGAAGGCGGACCACGACGCGATGGCGAGCGCGCTCGCCCGGTTCCGGCTGAACTCGTGGCAATCCCAGACGCAGTACCTGCCGCAGTTCACCTACGACGTCGTCTCGCGACCGATCGCGGAGATCGGGACGTTCGGGGCGGGGACCGACGCGGAGGAGCCGGTCCGCCTCTACTGGGAGCACCGCTCCGAGGCGGGGATCGTGAACCGGCGGCTCGGCGACGACCCCCGCCGGGAGGACGACGACGGGACCGCGCTCCGCGTCGACGACGTCGAGCGCCTCCGCGCCCCGTTCGAGCTCGGGAACTTCGGCGTCGACCCGTACCTCGAGAACCGCCTGACGATCTGGGCCGGCGACGGCGAGCGGGACGGCGACAGCGAGATCCGCGAGGCGGTGACGTTCGGGTTCAACGCGAACACCCAGTACTGGCGGGTCGAGCCGGACGTCGAGTCGGAGTACTGGAACGTCCACGGCCTCCGACACGTCGTCATCCCGAGTCTCCGTTATCGCTGGACGTTCGCCGCGACCACCGACCCGGAGGATCTCGTCCCGTACGACCGGGTCGAGCGATTCGGCAAGCTCCACGCGCTCGTCCCGGGCGTGACCAGCCGGTACCAGACCAAGCGGATGACGCGGAACGGTCCGGAGACGGTCACGTTCCTCGAGTTCGACGTGCAGCAGGCGTTGGTCTTCGACAACGATCGCGACGACGACCACGACACGCTCGGCGACCTCCACGTCGAAGGTCGGTGGCGACCGGACATGGACGTCTACCTCCTCCGGAACTCCGCGCTCTCGTCCTCGCTCGACTACAACTGGAACGACTCGACCCTCGACCGGTTCAGGGTCGAGTTCCGGACCGAACCGGGTCCGGACTTCTACTCGCGGCTCGCCTACTCCTGGTCGCAGCGCGGCCGGGTCGCTCCGACCCTCGCCCTCGACGGGATCCCGTTCAGCCGGCGCCTCCGGGACGAGCCGCTCTCGAGCCTGACCCTCGAGTTCGGCTCCCAGGCGACCCGGCGCTGGGAGTTCGTGGTCCTGAAGCAGTTCGACTTCTCCGGCGGCTCGAGCGGCGGCGAGAACGTCCTCATCCTGCGCCGGAGCACCCACGACTGGATGTTCGAGATCGGCCTCGGCTCCTCCGGCGCGGGCCCCGGGCTCGGCTTCACCGTGACCCCCATCGCCTTCTTCCAGCGCGGCGAACGGGACCGGTTCCGGACCGCCCTCTCCGACGGATACGACCTCACCCCCGTCTTCGACGACCCGTTCTACGCCACCGGACGGGCGTACGGGGCGGACGCTCCGAAGGACGAAGACCGGCCCTGAGCGCCGGTCTCGCGAATTTCTCGCGAAGAATCCGTCGCCGCGGCACCTCCCCTGTTCGCGGGGATGATCCGGTCCATCCAGCCCTCTGGCGGGATCCATGGTCGACGAACCTCTCTCACCGCTGGCCGAACAGGTCCTCGAGCGGATCACGGCCATCGAACGACGCAAGCGGGTCTTCCGGACCGGCGCGGCCGCGTCTCTGATCACCGCGAGCCTGGTCGCGTACTGGGCGCTGCGCGACGACGAGTCCCGGGTCCCCGCGGTCCCCGTCGCCTCCCACGACGACGTCGGTGTCGGGACGACCCCCCGAACCGCGGACGATTCCCCGCCCGAGGCCGTCCCCGAGGCGGCCGTCCTCGACGCGTTCGACGAAGGGGGCGGCGCCGCGGCCCTCCTCGCGCTCCAGGAACTCCTCGGCGACGAACAGCTGCAGCGAGCGATCGACGGGCTCGCGGCGGAGGGGATCGGCCGCGTCGCCCGGTCCTCGCCCGCGCGACAGCGGGTCGCGGTGCTCGAGGCGATCGCCGCCTCCCCCGCGGACACCCGCGCGCGGATGGCGGGAGTCGTCCTCGCCGGCCTCGACGACCCCGAGGACGCCGTCCGGAGCGCGGCGATCCGGACCCTCGTCCGGTGCTTCCCGGGCGGCCGGTCGCACCCGGTGCTCGACCGGGTGCTGGAGGACCGCGGGCTCCACGGGAGCGAGGACGAGCGGTACGCCGTCGCGGCGGCCTTGTCCGATCCGCGGTTCCGGCACCTCGCCGGCACGCTCGAGCGCGCGCTCGCCGACCCGTCCGCGCGGGTCCGGAGTCGGGCGGCGGCGTCCCTCGGCCCGGTCGGAGCCTCCGACCGCATCGCGTCGCTCCGGCCCCTCCTCGAGGACGAGGAGGTCGACGTCCGCGTCGCGGCCGCGCGCTCGCTCGGACTGCTCGGAGACGCGTCCGGGGGCGCGTTCCTCCGGGAGACGCTCGAGCATCCCGATCCGACGTGGAGGGTCGCCGCCCTCGGCTTCCTCGCGGACGTCGGCGACCCGATCGCGATCGACGCGGCGCGCGACTTCCTGGCGAACGGCGACGAGTGGATGAAGGTCGAGGCGCTCCGGGTGCTCGCCGAGGCGGACGAGCCGGTCGAGCGACGGTTGCTCGAGCCGGCGCTGGCGAGCGCGAACGACGACCTCCGCGTCGCCGCCGGCCGGGTCCTGCTCCGCGACGGTTCGCCGGAAGGCGCCGACGTGCTGCGGGGCTACCTCGACCACCCGCGGCTCTTCTTCACCGCGGCCGAGCTGCTGCTCCGCGCCGACCGCTCCCGCTACGAGGACGACGTCCGCGCGGCGATCGATCGGCTCGATCCCGCGCAGCGCCGCGACGCGCGGGAACTCCTCCTCCGAGACCTTCCCCCCTGATCGGTGTTCCTTCCCCCCCCAAGCGAGGACACGACATGCCGCTCGTCATCACCATCACCCCGAACCC
Source organism: bacterium (assembly GCA_030428825.1). GTDB lineage: Bacteria > Planctomycetota > B15-G4 > B15-G4 > JADJEK01 > JAUIEL01. The sequence goes on along the minus strand of JAUIEL010000249.1, from coordinate 4,470 downwards.
CGCCCTCGTCAACCGGCCGGTCACGATCTCCGTCGCCGGTGCGCCCTGCGACCCGCACGACGTCAAGGTCTCCCGCGGCACGACGGTGCTGGAGACGTTCGAGGAGAACAGCGGCACCTCGAGCCAGAACGCGTACGTTCCGACGCAGACCGGTGGCCATCAGGTCACCGTCTGCTGCGACGGGGACGAGGAAGGATCGACCACGTTCGACGTGAACTGAGACCGTCCTCGAGTCGCGTGGCGCCGGTGGAAGAAGACCCCGACCTCGACGACCTCGTCTCCCGGTCTCGCGACCGGGACCAGGTCGCGTTCGGCCGGCTGGTGACACGGCTCTCCCCGATGGTCCTCTCGATCGTCCGCCGTCGGGTCCGGGACGAGCACGAGGCGAACGCGGTCGCGAACGACGTCTTCACGCACGTCTGGTTCGGCCTGCCGAAGCTCGAGCGGCCGGAACAGTTCCGGAGCTGGCTCGTCGCGGTGACCCTCCGCCGGGTCCTGATGTACCACCGGGCCCGAAACGCGAAGAAGCGCCGGGTCGAACGGACGGGCGACGCGACGCCGGAGCCGACCGACGAGGCGACCCCGCTCGGCGAGGCGCTCCTCGCCGAGATCCGCGCGGAGATCGGGGAGCTGCCGCCCGATCTCGCGGAGGTGATCGACGAGCGGTACTTCCAACGCCTGACGCTGCGGGAGATCGCCGAGCCGCGAGATCTGACGATCGATCAGGTCTTCCGGCGGCTCGGGCGGGCGCTCGAGCGACTCGGCCGACGGCTCGGCGGTGGAGGAGGTTCGAGCGACCCCGGATTCCCCGGAGACGATGGCCCGTCCGGCTAGACTGACGCCATGTCGTCTTCGGTCCTCCTCTTCCTCGACCTCGGCTTCCAGGAGCTGGTCGTCGTCATGGTCGTCGCCCTGCTCCTGTACGGCGGGCGCCTGCCGGAGGTCGCGCGCTCGCTCGGGCGGACGGTCGGAGAGTTCAAGCGGTCCGCGCAGAGCCTGACGCGCGAGTTCCGGATCGACCTCGACGACCGGCCGCCGCCGCCTCGCCCTCCGAAGAAGGAGACCCCGCGTCGGCTCCCTTCCGACGTCGAGGAGGATCGGCGGGAGGACGTCCCGCCCCGTGATCCGGCGGACGCGATCGAATCGGACTCGAGGTCCGGGGGCGAGGAGTCGGACGCCGTGATCGGGCCGAGGCCCCGTCCGACCGAAGCGGCGACGTCCGAACCGGGCGCCGGGGGGGCGCCGGAGGACGGCGAGGAGGACGCGGAGGAGAAGGCCGGGGCGGCGCCGTTCTCGGCGCGCGACCCGCTCCCCGACGACGAGCCCCCGCCGGGGCCGCCGGGCACGCAGCCGCGTCAGGGCTGATCGAAGAGCTGGTCGAACTTCTCGGCCAGCTCGTCGCTCACCTTGTCGAGCGGGAACCGCTCCTGGAGGGTCCGCTGGATGTCCGAGCTGAGCGCGATGTAGAGCGCGACCTCGTACTCGGTCGACTCCTCGATCTCCTCGATGACGTCGGTGTCGATGTTCCCCGCGGTGGCGAGGACGAGCGTCTTCCCGAAGATGTCGACCGGCACCATCCGGTGCTGGTGGAGGAAGGCGTGCGGGAGGAGGTCGATCGCCTCGACCGGCGTGTCGTAGAGCGCCGTGTAGATGAACGGCAGCTGGAGCTGCGCCACCAGGCACTTGGCGACCTCCCACTCCGTGACGAACCCGAGGTTCACCAGGACCTCGCCGAAGAGGCCTCCGGAGACCTTCTGCTCTTCCGTCGCGGTCTGGAGCTGCTCGTCGTCGAGGAGACCCTCGTCACGCAGGATCTCGCCGAGCTGCCGCCGACGCACGAGCTTCTGTCCGAACGCTCTCCGGGTCTTCGCCACCGTATCGCTCTCCGCTCCGACCGAGAGGACCGCGGGGCGGTCCCTCTCGTCTTCGATCGTCCGGTCCGGGATCGATCTTGAGGCGAAAGGCGGCGCGATCAGACGTCGAGGTTCCGCACCTCGAGGGCGTGACGCTCGATGTAGTCCCGCCGCGGCTCGACGGACTCCCCCATGAGGACGGTGAAGAGGTCGTCGGCCTGGACGTCGTCGCCGAGCCGGACCTGGTAGAGCGTCCGCGTCTCCGGGTCCATCGTCGACTCCCAGAGCTGCTCCGGGTTCATCTCGCCGAGGCCCTTGTACCGCTGGATCTCGACCTTGTCGCGCCCCGCCTCGCGCATGTGCTCGAGGAGGTTCAGGAGGCCGCCGATCGGGAGCTGACGCTCCCCCTGCATCACGACGAACCGGACGCCGCCTCCCGGCCCGCCGACCATGTCCTCCATCCCGAACTCGTGCGGGCGGAGGCCTTCGAGGGCGCGCTCGAGCTGCGAGCGGGCGCGGAACTCGTACAGCGAGAAGTCGGACCCGGCGCGGCGCTCTCCCTCGATCGTGAGGACGAGGTCGCGCTCGAGGCGCGCCTTCTCCGCGTCGAGGAACGCGTTGCGCGACTCGTCGTCGAAGAAGAAGTGGTCCTTCCCCTCGCTCGAGCGGACGAGGTGCAGCGGCAGCCCGCCGATCTTCCGGGCCGCGGCGAAGTACTCCTCCACCGTCAGCGCCGGCGCGGCGGCGACGACGAGGCGCGCCACCCGCTCGACCTCCTCGAGGATCTTCAGGAGCCCCCGGAGGGCGCCGGCGTCGAGGACCCGCGGCTTCTCGCCCCGGCGATCCTCGAACGAGACCGACGAGATCCCCTCCTCGAGGAGCGCGAGGTCCCGCTCGGCGTCGCTCAGCAGGTACCGCTCCTGCTTCCCCTTCTTCAGCTTGTAGAGGGGAGGCACGGCGACGTAGACCCGCCCGGCCTCGATCAGCGGCTTCATGTGGCGGTAGAAGAACGTCAGCAGGAGCGTCTTGATGTGCGAGCCGTCGATGTCGGCGTCGGTCATGATGATGATCTTGCCGTACCGCAGCTTCTCGACGTCGAGACCGACCGACTCCTCCGTCGCCTGACCGATCCCGGTCCCGAGCGCCGTGATGATCGTGATGATCTCCTGGTGGCCGAGCATCTTGTCGAGGCGCGCCTTCTCGACGTTCAGGATCTTGCCGCGCAGGGGGAGGATCGCCTGATAGCGACGATCGCGGGCCTGCTTGGCGGATCCGCCCGCGGAGTCGCCCTCGACCAGGAACAGCTCGGTCTCGTCGCGGTTGCGGGACTGGCAGTCCGCGAGCTTGCCGGGGAGGTTTCCGCTCGCGAGCGCCCCCTTCCGCCGGACGAGGTCGCGCGACTTCCGCGCCGCCTCGCGCGCACGCTTCGCCGTGATCGCCTTGTTGACGACCGCCTTCGCCGTCTGCGGGTTCTCCTCCAGGTACGTCGCCAGCGCCTCGGAGACGGCGCTCTCGACGAGTCCCTGCACGTCCCGGTTGCCGAGCTTGATCTTCGTCTGGCTCTCGAACTGCGGGTCGGGGTGGTGGAGGCTGATGACCGCGGCGAGCCCCTCCCGGACGTCGTCGCCGTCCGGGGACTCGTCCTCCTTGAACAGCTTGTTGTTCCGGCCGTACGTGTTCACCGCGCGCGTCAACGCGGAGCGGAACCCGGAGAGGTGCGTGCCGCCCTCGATCGTGTTGACGTTGTTGACGAAGCTGAACAGGTCCTCGCGGTAGCCGTTGTTGTACTGCATGGCCACCTCGATGGACATCTCGTTGTGTCCCTCCTCGGCGGCCCGGTCGAGCTCGATCGTCCGGTCGAAGTGGATGATGTCCTGGTGGATCGGCCCCTTCTTGGCGTTGATCAGCTCGACGAACGACTTCAGCCCGTTCGGATACGAGAAGTGGACCGACTCGTTCTTCCGCTCGTCGACGATGTCGATCTCGAGTCCGGCGCGGCCCATCAGGAACGACATCTCGCGGAGCCGCTTCTGCAGCACCTCGAAGGCGAAGTCGACCGTGTCGAAGATCGTCCCGTCCGGCTTGAACGTGACGATCGTGCCGCGCTTGTCGGTGACCCCCATGTCCTGGAGGTCGCTCGTCTTCTTCCCGCGCTCGTACCGCTGGGTGTAGAACCGGCCGCCGCGGTGGATCTCGACCTCGAGCCACTCCGAGAGGGCGTTCACGACGCTGGCGCCGACGCCGTGCAGGCCGCCGGAGACCTTGTAGTTCTTCCGGTCGAACTTCCCGCCCGCGTGGAGGCGGGTCATCACGAGCTCGACGGCCGGCACCTTCTCCGTCGCGTGGAGTTCGACCGGGATCCCTCGCCCGTCGTCCTCGACGGAGACCGATCCGTCGACCCGGATCGTGACCTTGACGTTCGAGCAGTGTCCCGCGAGCGCCTCGTCGATCGCGTTGTCGACGATCTCGTACACGAGGTGGTGGAGCCCGTTCGCGCTCGTGTCCCCGATGTACATCGCAGGACGGTGGCGAACCCCTTCCAGTCCTTCCAGGACCTGGATCGCGGACGAGTCGTAGCTCCCGTCGTCCTCCGCCTTCGCCGGGCGGACCGGCGGAG